>DASPMA010000379.1:0-2769 GCA_035627335.1 Binatia bacterium | reverse complement strand
CGGCCACGTGCATGCGCGCGACTCCATGGTCGGCCTCTATCGCAACATGGGGCTGGGCATCTTCCTTGAAGCGGTGACCGGCGGCAGCGGCGTTGCGCAGCAACTTGTGCTGCTGGGCGGCCAGCTCGCTGAACTGCGCTTCACTCGCGCACAAGAAGAGCGCGCCGACGCCTTCGCGCTGCGCCTTATGGCGGACGCCGGCTACAATCCCGAAGCCCTCGCGCGCGCCTTCGAAGCCATCGAAGCACGTGCCGAGGAAATGCGCGAAAGCGATATAGACCTCGATGTGCCGGACTGGATGCTTACGCACCCCAACATCGACGCGCGCATCGCCGCCGCGCGCGCCGCAGCTACGCCTGCGCGCGGCGAAGCGCTAACTCCCGACGAATGGAACAGCATCCGCGGCGCTTGCGCCGCTGATGTCGGCGCCGCGCCCTAGCGGATGGCGTCGTTGTTCACGAGCCCGCCGGTCGGCGCCGCCTCGGCCTGCGGCGCGGCGGCGGGACGACTTGCCGAGCCTCCAAGCACGCCGCGCCCGCGATCCTGGATCCACTGCGCGATGTCTTCCGACATGACGCCGGCAAGGATGCCGATCAGCGACACGGTGAAGGGGTTGAGCGTGGCGGACGTGGTCGTCAGCGCTTGCGGCTGGGCTCCGACGGAGAACGATGCGAGTGCGTTGGCGAGGACATAGGCAGCGAGCGCCGCACACATCCCAAAGATGAGGCGCACGAAGATTTCCGCCATCGTCACCGGCGCAGGCCTGTTGAGATAAGCGGGGAATAAATAAAGCAACGAGCCCAAGGCGCCCATCAGCAGCACGAGCATGATCGAAAGCAGCGCCGGATGTCCCTGCGCCAGATAAGCGCTGAGGCCAAACACACTAAGCGACTGCAGCGATCGCGCTTCGTTCTTGATGCGCTCGTACTGCTCGCCTTCGGGCACGATCTGGGCCTGCAATGCCTGAACACGCGTCGCCTGCTCCGGCTGATCCTGAATGGCCGCGATCTCGCGCTCCACCCGGTCCAACTCAGCGAAATCCACGCGTCCGTTCGTTGAGGGCGAGACCTGCGCAACGCCGAACTGGAAGTCGCGCGAACTGAACACGAGCGCGCTGGCGCCGAGCACGCCAACCATCGCCACGGCCAACACCGCGCCGACGGAAAACTTGTACAAAGTCATGCCGACAATCCCCCCTTTGGCGGCGCGCGCGGCATGTCCCCGCGCGCCGGCCTATCACCCTACCCTAAACCTTGGCTGGCATTAACCATCTGCGCCGGCCGGCCGGTCCGCCCTGAGCCTCCTGTGACGCTATCGCCTCACTTCGTTGTGAATATTTTTTAGTTCGTTCATTTTTCTCTTGTCACCGGTCAATGTTCGCGGCATGCTCCGTTCGCGCTCCTCCCCAAGCAGCGCGACCTAGAGCCCAGGAGTTTCCGATGTCCGTTGTCCGTTCGCTTCTCGTCGCCGCCGTGATTTCGGCTGGCCTGACCGCCCCTGCCTTCGCCCGTGACCCGGTCTTCACGCTGAAGCTTGCGGCACCGGTCGCCGAGCAAACCCAAGTCATCGCGCAGAACACGCTTTGGAACTGCGACGGCGACACCTGCCTTGCCCGCGCCGATCACGCCGTCAGCGTCCGCGCCTGCCGTCAGTTCATCCGTGAAGCGGGCGGCGATATCCGCGTCGTCTCGTACGGCACGGAAGGCCGCGAACTCAGCGCCGATGAAATCGCGCGCTGCAACGGCGACACCGTCGTCACACAACAAGCGCAAAACTAAGCAAATCAACGCGCGGGCGCTGGTCAGAGTTGACTGCGCCCGCGCAGCGGTTCGCGCCATGGATGATCGCCGCACGGCGTCAGCGTGAGCGCCGTCACCGCCGGATCCTCCGCGATCCGCAACCGTGCCGCGCCTGTGCGCGGATCGACCAGATTGTGTGACACCGGCGCGATCGCCGCGCCCTCCCGCGCCAGCACCACCACGCCATGGGCGCCAGCGCTGCGCGCCCCGCCAATCACGCGCGGCAGGTCATAGCTGATCCGCACCCGGAACTCGTCGCCCAGCGCTTCGACCTGATATTGCGGATGCAGGAATAGCGTTTGTCGCTCGTCCTCGTAGACCGCTTCTATGGCCTCTTGACCGAACTCGACGCCGACGCCGGCCTGACAGGCTGCCTGGCCCGCACTCCAAAGACCGGACAGCTCCGCCGGCGGCGGCTGCGACCCAGTGCAGCCGGCTGCGACGGATAAACCGAGCCAGGCGATGAGCTGACGCAAGCGCGTCATGGCTTTGGGGCTACGCTGCTCTGGTTGACGAGGTCTGAACGCTGTTGCGGCCTAGTCAAAATCCCGCCGGCGCCCCATGTGATCCCCGGCTTCGGCCCTCGATGCTCAACCCAGCTGCTCCTCCCCCGCGCCCCGCTCCAGGCCGTTCCGCCTCCGAGCTGCTGGACGATCTTGTCGACGCCTTTCCAGGTGAGAAGACGAGCGTCGGCGCGTTGATCGACCAGCTGGACTCGCGTGCGCACGGCATGCTGCTGCTTGTGCTGGCGCTTCCGATGTGCATCCCCAACATCCCGGGCATCTCAACGATCTTCGGCGTCCTAATGATGCTGCCGGCGATCCAGCTGGTGCTAGGCTCGCGGCGCTTATGGGTGCCTCAGCGCGTGCGCAGATGGGAAATTGAAAGCGCCCCGCTGCGGCGCACCCTGACGACGGCAATTCCCGCTCTGAAGCGCGTGGAATACCTGATCAAGCCGCGCTGGTCGCGG
>DASPMA010000378.1:0-3688 GCA_035627335.1 Binatia bacterium | reverse complement strand
TGGCTCAGCTTAAGAACTCAACTCTCGAAATCAAACCAGTCATCCCGGGCGCGCGAAGCGCGACCCGGGACCCAGGGGCAACCAGCATCGCTCTATGATCCCTGGGTTCCGGCTCTGCGCCGCTTCGCGACTCCGGGCGGGATGACTGTGGAGGGTTGAGAGACTATGAGAAGCGCATGCCTTCACTTCCCCCCGTCCGCCCCATCACGCTGGCCGAAATCGAAGCCGCGCGCGAGCGGATCAGGGGCGTGGTGCTGCGCACGCCGCTGGTGAAGCTCGACACGGGCAAAGGCGGGCCGGACATTCGCCTCAAGCTGGAAAATCTGCAGCCGACCAACGCTTATAAGATCCGCGGCGGCGTTAACGCGGTCTCTATGCTGAGCGAGGAAGAGCGCAAGCGTGGCGTGTGGACGATCAGCGCGGGAAACGCCGGACAGGCCGTTGCGTATGCCGCGCGCGCAGCCGGCGTGCCGTGCAAGATCGTGGTGATTGAGACAGCGCCGAAGACGAAGATCGATCGCATGAACGCGCTCGGCGCGGAGCTGATCCTGACGCCGTTCGACGTGTGCTGGCGTGCGCTCGAGACGCACGAGTTTCCCGGCATGGACGGCACGCTGGTGCATCCCTTCGACGATCATAATTTCATCGCCGGCCATGGCTCCATGGCGCTGGAGATTCTGGAAGACTGTCCGGACGTGAAGACAGTCATCGCCGCCATCGGCGGCGGTGGTTTGATCGCCGGCGTCGGCGCGGGACTCAAAGCCAAAGCGCCGCATGTCAAATTGCTCGGCGCAGAGCCGGAAACCGCTGCGCCGCTCTCGGTCTCGCTTGCCGCGGATGCGCCGCAGGAATTTCACGCCTGGGAGTATTCCTTCATCGACGGCGCGGGCGGGCGCAGCGTCATCCAGCGCATGTGGGAGCGCATGAAGCCGCTGGTGGATGGCGACATCGTCGTGACGCTGGATGAAACGCGCCGCGCCATGCGCCTGATGGCCGAGAAGGCGCGCGTGATCGCTGAAGGCGCCGGCGCGCTGCCGCTCGCGGCGGCCCTGACAGGGCGCGCGGGCGATGGGCCGATCGTGTGCGTGGTGAGCGGCGGCAATATCGACTTGGCGAGATTCTGCGAGCTAATTGATGTTTAGCGCTTCGCTCGGGCGCACCTGCGGCGCTTACCGCAATTGACACAATGACGTCTGTAGATAGCGTTGCTCACGCATGCGGCTTGGCATTCTCGCAATCTCACTCGTCTTCTTGGGCGCATGCGCCATAACTCGCGAGCCGTTGCCGCAGATCGCGGCGTGGACCGCGGCGGGTGGCGCGCCGCCGCCCCGACAAAGGGAATGTCCTCACGTCGCGCAAATTGATCTTCACGAGATCGAGTTCGACAGACGCGACCCGGCGACAGCCCTTCAACGCGAAGGCAGTCGCGCACGCATTCAGGCGATGCTGGACGAGATCGCGATCCCGGAGAGTTCGCCGCATCGGCCGGGACCGGACGCCGACGTCGTGCTGCGATCTGTGCTGCCGCCCGGCGGACTTTACTCAAACACGATTTGGAGCGTCATCTGGCGCGACGGCGCAGGCGACTGGTGGTTTTGGCGCCAGAACCGCGACCCGACCGTCTTGCCGCCGCCGCCTCCACCACCGATAGATCCGGCGGAGTACGATGCTTATGTCGAGCGTTATCGCAATTGGTCGCCGCCTGATGACGAACGTTGGCCGCCGGAGAACGGTCGGCTGAATGCAGCACAAGCGGCCGCTCTTAACACTGTCCTCAATGATCCGTGCCGCGCATGGGAGCCGGACATATGGCCGTGGGATCCGCCGCTGCGCGGACTAGGTCAACGTCCCGCGCCGCCTTATCCGCATGACTGGACGCCAACCTACGTCGAACTGCGTGAAGGCGAGCGAGCGCGTCAGATCGGCGCCGCGGGCCATCGCGACTCGTTGCACAAGACGCTGGTCAGCGTTGCAAGTTATCCTCGGCCGTAGAGCGAGCTAGCTACCAGTACAGTTTACCGGCGCGGCGCGACCCACTTCCCATTGCCCAGCAGCGCCGCCGCCGCGGAAGCCGTAGCGGCCGTTGGAGTAGTAGTTTTCGCCCGCGCTGGGCAGCACCATCGACGGGCCGCCGATGATGGCGACGCGCGCCTGGCGGCCGTCGGCTTCCACCATCAGCTGTGTGCCGTTCGCGCAGGTGTAGGCGATGGGCCCGTCGAGCGGGATGGGCGGCGGCAGGCCGTCGGGGCCCGGGTCGCCGGGGCCGGGAGGCGGCGGCGTTGTGCACGCGACAGCGAGCATAACCAGTGCGGCGAGAGCGAGTTTGACGCGCATCGTTAGCCTCCGAACACAGTCTTACCGGCGATGAATGTCCGTTTCACGGCGCCTTGCAGCAGCTTTTCGTCAAACGGCGAATTGTTGGACTTCGACCTGAGCTTATCGGAGTCCAACCGGAACGGCGCGCCGAGGTCGATCATGATAAGGTCGGCCGGCGCGTTCTTGGCTAAGCGGCCTTGCGGCAGTTTCATCAACTCCGCGGGATTGAGCGTCATGGCGCGGATCAGCGTCGTCAGCGACGCGTCGCCTTTATGCGTTAGCGTGAGGGCGCCGGGCAGCAAGGTTTCGAGTCCCACGGCGCCGAAGGCGGCTTCTTCGAACGGCAAGCGCTTGTCTTCGGCTTGCTGCGGATCGTGGCCCGACACGATCACATCGATGAGCCCTTCGCTCACCGCTTGCACAAGCGCGGTGCGGTCATCCTCCGCGCGCAACGGCGGGGAGAGTTTGGCGAACGTGCGATAGCCGTCGACGTCGTTCTCGTTCAGCACAAGGTGATGCACGTTCACGCTGGCGACAGCTTTCACGCCGCGCTGCTTGGCGCGCTTCAGCGCCGGCAGCGTTTGCGCGGATGACAGCATATCGAGCAGCAGGCGCCCGCCGGTGAGTTCGGCAAGCGCCAGATCGCGCTCGGCCATGATGTATTCGGCGGCGGCGGGAATGCCGGGCAGGCCGAGGCGTGCGGCGAGCTCGCCTTCGTGCATCACGCCGCCTTGCGCGAGGTAGGGGTCTTCCGGGCGATGCGCGACGAGCGCGCCGAAGGCGGTGGCGTAGGAGAGCGCGCGCCGGAGGACACGCGAGTCCACGATGGGCTTGTCGCCGTTGGTGAACATCACCGCGCCCGCTTCGGCCATGAGGCCGATCTCGGTCATGAGTTCGCCGTCGAGATGCTGCGTGAGGGCGGCGGCGGGCAGAACGCGCACGCCGCCGGAGCGATCGGGCCCGCGGCGGAGCACGTAATCGACGAGACTCTGGTCGTCGATCACGGGCGTGGTGTTCGGCATCATCACCATGGTGGTGACGCCGCCTGCCGCCGCGGCGCGGCCGGCGGACTTGAACGTCTCTTTGTGCTCGGCGCCCGGCTCGCCGATGACGACGCGCATGTCGATGAGGCCGGGCGCAATGTGGGCGCCGTCGGCGTCGATGATGTCGGCGCCGTCGGGCGCGCTGGAAACGGCGCCGACGTCGAGGATCTTCTCGGCGAACAGGATCGCGCCGTCTTCGACCTTGCTTTTGGCAGGGTCGATCAGCTTGGCGTTGCGGATGAGGGTGGGCTTAGTCATGCGCGGCACTTTCCCCCTCCCCGCGAGGGGAGGGGGCTAGGGGGTAGGGTGAAGCGCGACGCTGGCAAGCG
>DASPMA010000377.1:0-2844 GCA_035627335.1 Binatia bacterium | reverse complement strand
ATCCGCATGGCAATCGAGCACATTCTCGGCCTCGTGGCCTTTATCGTGATCGTCCTCACGCTGTCGCTGTTGCTGCCACCAAAGTCGCGCGCCAGCTACCGCGCCGATGGCGGCGGAGACGGCGGCGGCGGCTCAAGCGGTTGGTACAGCGATGGCGGCGATTGCGGCGGCGGAGACGGCGGCGGCGACTAGAGTTCAGAAGCGACCGTACCCGCCGTCGATCAAAATCTTATCGCCCGTGTGAAACTTGCTCGCGTCGCTCGCGAGATAAACCGCGATGCCGGCGAAGTCTTCCGGCTCGCCCCAACGCCCCGCCGGCACGCGGCCAATGACAGTCGCGTTGAATTTCTCGCTTTGTTGCGCGCGGCCCGTCATTTCCGTCGCGATCCAACCCGGCATGATCGCGTTGCAGCGTACGCCATATCGCGCGAACTCCACCGCGACGCCGTCAACAAAACCCAGCACGGCGTTCTTTGAGGCCGCATAGTCTTCGTTGCGCGGAGCGCCCTGCCCGACGACCATGCTGGACACCGCAATCACCGAGCCGCCCGGATCGCCGGCCTCAGCGCGCGCCTTCATGTGCCGGCACGCTTCGCGCATCGTCCACAACATGCCGTCCACATTGATCGACATCACGCGGCGATAGTCATCACCGCCGATGTCAAGGAACGACTTCCAGAAATTTGAAACGCCGGCATTGGCGAAACAGGCATCGAGCCGCCCTTGCTCGGCCAGCAGCGACTGCATCGCCGCGACGACACTCTCTTCCTTGGAGACATCGACAATTCGCGCGCTCACGCGCCCGCCATGCCGCGACAGCGTCTCCAAAGCGCGCGCGTTCTTCTGGGCATTAGTGCCCCAAATCTCCACCGCCGCGCCGGCTTGCGCCAAGCCGTCCGCCATCCCCAGCCCTATGCCGCCATTGCCGCCCGTCACGAGCGCGACTTTGCCGGTGAGGTCGAAGGGCTTGAACATCAGACGGGCTGTCGCACGCGCAGTTCGCTGACGGTTCGCGTGAACGAATTGAGGATCAGAGTGTGCGTCGTGACGATGCCGTCCGCTACGCGCACGCCATCCACTAGCGCGCCTTGCGTCACGCCCGTCATCAGGAAGATCGCGTCGTCGCTGACGAGTTCGTCCAGCAGATAACGCCGTTTGAAGTCCGTCACACCAGTCCGCTCCGCGCGCGCACGCTCGTCGTCGTTGCGGAACACCAGGCGGCCCTGGAACTGGCCGCCGACGCACTTCAGCGCCGCCGCCGCCAACACCCCCTCCGGCGCGCCGCCCTGACCGATATACATGTCGATGCCGGTCTCCGGCTTGGTGCAGTAGATCACGCCGGCGACATCGCCGTCCGTGATCAGGTTCACGCGGCAGCCAACCTTGCGCAGCGCGGAAATGATCTCCGCGTGACGCGGCCGATCCAGCACGCACACGCCAATGTCTTCGACACGACAGCCCTTGGCTTTAGCCAGCGCCTTGGCGTTCTCATCCGCCGGCTTGTCGAGGTCGATCACACCCGGTTCGAAGCCGGGCCCGCACGCCAGCTTGTCCATATACGTGTCCGGCGCATGCAAGAGGCCGCCGCGCGGCGCGAACGCGATCACCGCGCAGGCATTCGCCATTGCTTTGGCCGTCAGCGTCGTGCCTTCCAGCGGATCGAGCGCAATGTCGAGTTCGTGCCCTTCGCCGTTGCCGACTTCTTCGCCGATATAGAGCATCGGCGCTTCGTCGCGCTCGCCCTCGCCGATGACAATTCGACCCTTCATAGGCATCTGGTTCAGCATGGTGCGCATGGCGTCGACCGCGGCCTGATCGGCGGCCTTTTCGTCCCCTCTGCCCGCAAGCTTCGCCGCCGCAATGGCCGCCGCGATCGGCACGCGCACCGCCGAAAACGCCAGATCGTCGGTCATGTTATGCATGCGGAACTCCGGAAATCGTGCGCCGCTGCTTCCGATGGGAGACAGCGCCCGTCAAGGGTCAACGTAAAGGCCTATTCCGCCGCGGCGGGCGCGGCGTTGGATTGAAGAAAGCGCTTCAGATTGCGCGCGGCCTGGCGAATGCGCTGCTCGTTCTCCACCAGCGCGATGCGCACATAGCCGTCGCCATATTCGCCAAACCCGGCGCCAGGGGCGACAGCGATCTCCGCGCCCTCCATCAGCCGCTTGGCGAACTCCACCGAACCCAAGTGCGCGAACTTCTCCGGCAACGGCGCCCAGCAGAACATGGACGCGCTGGGCTTCGGCACGGTCCATCCCGCTTTCGCAAACGCGTCCACCAGCACGTCGCGCCGGTGCTTGTAGATCTCCCGCATTTCCGCAACGCAATCCTGCGGCCCATTCAGCGCCGCGGCCGCCGCCACCTGCACCGGTGTGTACGCGCCATAATCGAGATACGACTTCACCCGCGCCAAGGCCGCGATCAGCCGCTCATTGCCCAGCGCGAAGCCGACACGGAAACCCGCCATCGAGTACGTCTTCGACAGCGTGTTTACTTCCACGGCGACATCGGCGGCGCCGTCGACCTGCAGCACGGACGGCGGGGGATCGCCTTCGAAGTAGATTTCCGAATACGCCATGTCGGAGAGCACGAACATCTCGTGCTTCTTCGCGAACGCCACAGCTTCCTTGTAGAAATCCAGGTCCGCCGTCTGCGCCGTCGGATTGGCCGGATAGCACGTCACCATCGCGATCGGCGGCGGCACCGAGTGGCGCACGGCGCGGCCGATGCCGCTCAAATACTGCTCCGGCGAGTGCGCTTCGACCGAGCGGATCACGCCGCCCGCCATGATGAAGCCGAACGCATGGATCGGATACGACGGGTTCGGCGAGATAATCACATCGC
>DASPMA010000376.1:0-4728 GCA_035627335.1 Binatia bacterium | reverse complement strand
AGAATCTTCCAGGCAGACTCCCATGTCCACGCGAACCGAGACAGACACATTCGGCCCCATCGAAGTGGCGGACGAGGCGTATTGGGGCGCGCAATCGCAGCGATCGATCGGCAATTTCAAGATTGGCGTGGAGAAGATGCCGCGCGAGATCATCGGCGCGCTGGGCATCATCAAGCGCGCCGCGGCGGAAACCAACATGGCGCTGGGCGGGCTCGATCCAAAGATCGGCGACGCAATCGTCAAGGCGGCGCAGGAAGTGATCGACGGCAAGCTCGATGCGCACTTTCCGCTGAGCGTCTGGCAGACCGGGTCCGGCACGCAATCGAACATGAACGCCAACGAGGTGATCTCGAACCGCGCCATCGAGCTGATGGGCGGGGTGCGGGGCTCGAAGAAGCCGGTGCATCCGAACGATCACGTCAACATGAGCCAGTCGTCGAACGACACCTATCCGACGGCGATGCACATCATGGCGGCGCAAATGACGGCGCGGCATTTGATGCCGGCGTTGGCGCATCTGGAAACGGCGCTGAAGAAGAAGCAGGAACAGTTCGCCCATATCATCAAGATCGGGCGCACGCATACGCAGGACGCAACGCCGCTGACGTTGGGCCAGGAATTCTCCGGCTATGTGCAGCAGGTCTCGAACGCCAACCAGCGCCTCAAGGAATCCCTGCGCGGGCTGTATGAGCTGGCGCAGGGCGGCACGGCCGTGGGCACGGGGCTCAACGCGCCAGTCGGTTTCGCCGAGAAAGTCGCCGAGCGCATTGCAGCGATCACCCACCTGCCCTTCGTAACAGCGCCCAACAAGTTCGAAGCGCTGGCCGCGCACGACGCCATGGTGTTCGCGCACGGCGGCATCAACGCGGCGGCGGCGGCGCTCTTCAAGATCGCCAACGACATCCGCTTTCTGGGCTCCGGCCCACGGTCTGGTCTCGGCGAGCTGATGCTGCCGGAAAACGAGCCGGGCTCGTCCATCATGCCGGGTAAGGTGAACCCGACGCAGGCCGAAGCGCTGACCATGGTGTGCGTGCAGGTGATGGGCAATCACGCCGCTATCACCTTCGCCGGCGCCAGCGGGCATTTCGAGCTCAACGTGTTCAATCCGGTGATGGCGTACAATTACTGGCAGTCGGCGCGCCTGCTCGGCGACGCGGCGATCAGCTTCGCCGACAATTGCGTCGCCGGCATCGAAGCGCGCGAGGACAACATCAAAAAAAACCTCGACATGTCGCTGATGCTGGTGACCGCGCTCGCGCCCAAATTCGGCTACGACCGCGCGGCCAAGATCGCGAAGACCGCGCACAAAAACGGCACCTCGCTGCGCGACGAGGCAATCAAGGACGGAATCCCAGCGGACGATTTCGACGCCATCGTACGTCCCGAGAAGATGATAGGACCGGGCTGACACGTTCCACGCGCGCGGAACCAGTTCGCTTGCTGCGAAGGGAACTCGCTTCCAGTGCGAAATGGCGCGCTAACATTTGTTATCGAGGCGAATTGCGCCGGACGGCGTGCGCGAACCTGTGCTTGCGCTGCTTGCAGTAAGAATGCAGCAGAATACATGCCTGTCATGAATCGAGTCGTGAACCTCAAGCGCGTCCGCAAGTTAAAGCAACGTGAGGCTGCTGAAGCGCAAGCTGCCGCGAACCGGATCACGCACGGACGAACGAAGGCGCAAAAGAAACTCAAACTGGCGGAAAAGAAGGCCGCGGAAAAAGCTCTCGATGGACACAAGCGCACATCCAATGACTCATGACTTGAAGTCCGCTAGCGCGAGCGGTGGCCTGCAAAAGCGTTCCATGCGCATTGCGGGGCACCGAACTTCGCTTGCGCTCGAGCAGGAATTCTGGTCGGCGCTCGAGCGCATCGCGCGCGCGCGTTCCATGACGCTGCCAGTGCTTATCGCCTCGATCGACGAAAGGCGCGCCAAAGCCACGCCAGAAGCGTCTCTCGCATCGGCGGTGCGCGTATTCGTCCTCGAGAACCGGGTCTAGCTTCGGCTACTGCAAGGGGCGTCCGTATAGCACCAGCGCGTAATAGCAGGGCTGCACCGTACAGTGCTGCATGACCGCTTGGGCAGTGAACGGACCGGTCCATTGCGGCGCTACGGTCGCCACCGGGGTCGCATCGGTCAGCACATCCTGCGCCACCAACACGTTATTCTCATCGTAAACGACCAGATCGATGTTGCCGCAGTCGTTATCGCACACCCCGACGATGCGATAGTCGTAGCCGACGCTCATGGTCACGGGCCAATTCTGCGACTGGCCCACGCCAAGCTGACCCGTCACCGGTTGTGAGACCTGCTGGAACCCTTGCGCAGAGAGCGCCTGCTGGACTTCGCTAAGCCGCTGCAGGATTTGCTGCTCGTATTGGTTCTGGCCCGCTTGCCCTGGTGGCGTTTGCGCGGCCACGGCTTGCGGATCTTGAGGCGGCCCCGCGACCTGCTGTTGCGGTTCGTCCGGCATCATCGAGCCGATGACGCCGAGGACGACGACAGTCGCCACGACCGCGCCGACAACCCATACCCAAACCGGCACGCCTTTTTTCCTGTCCGGCGCCGGTGCGCTGTAGGCCGCCGGCTGGGCGGCGCGCGGCGGTGCGGACGGCATTGGCTGCGGAACAGGACGCGCCGCGCCTGTTTGAAAATGCCTCACCGCATCAACGAAGCGGCGCCAGTTCACGTCATCTTGATCGCCGGTCCAGCTGGCGAGGTTCGCCGCCTGCACTTCTCCGAAGCCGAACGGCGGCTGGACGTTGTCGATCATCACGGGAATGAGCACGCTCTTGTCGCGGCCCATGCGCGCTTCCTCGCGCACCCATTGCGAACCCACGGAGTGGGAGCTCCAGAGCACGATCAGCGCTTTGCACTGGGTCAGCTTCTGCTCGATGTAGTCCGCCCAGGTCTGTCCGGGCGGGATTTCATTATCCCAGAACACGCTGAGGCCGGCCGCTTCCAGGCCGCGCGCGATCTGCTCGGCGCGCCCCGCGTCTTCCCGCGCATACGAAAGAAATACGTCCGCCATCTCCCCTCCTGCCCTTTGTTCCTAGCAGGGGGACGGGAAGGTTCAAATGCCGCGCCTCACGCCATTTTGGGGTCCGGTCCATACTGATTGGGCCCGGGCTTTCCGGGGAGGAGTCCAACGATGACCGCCCCCGCCATTGAGGCGAGTACGATGAGCGCGCCGAGATCATCCATAGCCGCCGACACGAACAACGCGCCAACGATGTATGCGGCGACGATTCCCGCAGCGATCCAACCGCTGAGGCCGGCGTCGTGCAGGCGACGCGCCATCACGGCGACGCCGGGCGCCAGCAGAGCCAGCCAGGCAACGCCGGTCACAACCTGCGCGTTGGGCGCATAGGTGTACGGATTGGCGCCGCTGATGCCGATGTCGAGCAAATATGCCGCCATGCCGACAAGGCAAACAAAAGCGGCCCACCACCAGAATTCCGTACGGCGCGCGCGACCCTGTCCGCCGACATATAGGCGCAGGCACTTCTTGACGTAATCGATCGGCGACAGCGTGGCCCCGCTAGCGCCGGCGGCGGGCGACGCGCGCCACGCGCTCGGCGCGGGTTGCGGCGGCGTTTGCGATTGAGGCGGCGCCGTTCCCCGCGCCGCGGTGAAGACAGCATTAGCAAAGCGCGTCCACTGCGGATCAGACGCGCTTCCCTGCCAAGCTGTCAGATCAGCGGCTTGGACTTCGCCGAAGCCAAGCGGCGGGGCCGACCCATCAATCACGGCCGGAATGAGTTTGGCCTTGTCTCGCCCCATGCGCGCTTCCTCGCGCACCCATTGCGACTTGGTGGAATGCTGGCTCCACAACACGACGACCGCGCGCGCTGCATCCAGCTTGCCTTCGACGTAGTCGGACCAGGTTTGGCCCGGCGGAATTTCCGTGTCCCAGAAGCACTCCAGGCCCATCGCCGTCAGCCCGCGCGCCACTTGTTCGGCGCGAGCGCGATCTTCACGCGCATACGAAATGAACACATCCGTCATGCGATATCCCCCGCGTGATGCGAGTCGTTGCAAGCGAGGGTAGCGCCAATGCTGCGGTGCGGCGAGGCTGCGTCGGGATAATCCTTGTTACACCGCAGCGTGTGACGTGCGCGCAATTTGTTACGCGGCCGCGGCGGGCGGGGAACGGAGTTTTTGCGCGTCTTGCCAACCTGGCAGAGCGCTGAGTTGCGCGCCCCAGCGTTTGATCTCGGAGTATGGCGCGAGCGGAAGCTGCGCCATCTGCTCTAGAATCAATGCCGAACCGAGGGCAAAGTCAGCGAGCGTCAAGCGATCGCTGGCTACAAACTCGCGGCCCTTCAGGTGCGCGTCGAGAATAGCGAACGCCGCGTTGGCCTTCTGTGTCCCCTTCTCGATTTCGACAGGGTCGGGAGCGCCAAGACCGAGCAATCCTTTCACGCCGCGCTCGAACGCGAGAATAGCCAAGGCTGGATCCCACGTCGTGGAGTCCCAAAACATCCAGCGGTTCACATCCGCGCGCGCGCGTTCAGTCGCCGGCAGCAAGCCGCCCTCGGGTTTCAACGCCGCCAGATATTGGATGATCGCGTTGGATTCCCAGAGCGTGAAATCGCCGTCCTCAAGCGCCGGGACTTTGTCGTTGGGATTGATGTCGCCGAATTCGGGCCGGCGCTGTTCGCCTTTGATGAGGTCGCAGAACATGAGGTCGTATTCGAGTTCCAGATGGTTCGCGACTGCGAGCACCT
>DASPMA010000375.1:0-5702 GCA_035627335.1 Binatia bacterium | reverse complement strand
CTCGTCGGGTTTCGCGCCATCGCCAGCCGGCGCGGCTTCGCCGGGCTTCGCGCCGGTGTCGGCTGCCGGGGTAGCGTCTGCGCTGGTCGCTGCGCCCTCCGCCGGCGTCTCGCTCTTTGCGGCGTCCTGCTGGTTGCACGCCACAAGCGCTGCGGCGAAGGCCAGCGCGATCACGGTTCGCATCGTCTTCATCGGACGTCCCTCCACGGGGCGGCGCTTTAGCACGAGGCGGCGCCGCTACTCCAGCCTCAGCACGCGGATCATGTTGGTCTTGCCGGCGCGGCCGAACGGAATGCCGGCGATGATGGCGACGCGATCGTCGGGGCCGGCGACGCCCAGCGCGCGCACCGCTTCGTCGGCCTTGGCGACCATGTCCTCGACATTGGTGACGTCCTCGACCACGCGGGCGCGCACGCCCCAGACCAAAGTCAGCCGCCGCGCGGTTTCCAGGATCGGCGTCAGCCCGACCACGCCGCAGCGCGGGCGCTCGCGGGCAACGCGGATCGCGGTCGAGCCGGTTGCGGTGAACGCGACCACGGCGGAACAGCCGATGACGTCGGCGATGTGGCGAGCTGACAGCGCGATCGCGTCGGCGGTCGTGTCCTGAGGCGGGGTCATGTCGCGCGGTAGCGAAGACCAGTACTCGTTGTCGTTTTCGACAGCGCGGATAATGCGGTCCATGATGGCCACCGCCGACTGCGGGTGGCGGCCTACGGCGCTTTCGGCGGACAGCATCACGGCGTCCGCGCCCTGATAGACGGCGGTGGCGACATCGGAGGCCTCGGCGCGTGTGGGCGTCGGCGCATCGACCATGCTTTCGAGCATGTGCGTAGCGACGATCACCGGCCGGCCCGCGGCGCGCGCCGCGCGGATGATGCGGCGCTGGGCGATCGGGACTTGCTCAGGCGGAAGCTCCACGCCGAGATCGCCGCGCGCGACCATCACCGCGTCAGAGAGATCGACGATCTCGTCGATCTGCGCCAATGCCGAGGGCTTCTCGATCTTCGAGATCACGCCAGCGCGGTCTCCTATTAACCCGCGCGCTTCGCGCACGTCGTCCGGATGTTGCACGAAGGACAGCGCCACATAGTCGACGCCGAGATCGAGCGCATAGGAAAGGTCCTCGCGATCCTTGTCTGTGAGGGCGGAGATCGGAATGCGGCGCGTCGGAACATTGACGCCCTTCTGGCTCTTGAGCACGCCGCCGAAATCCACGCGCGCCTTCACTTGGCTGCGCGAGCGCTCGATCACGGTGAGCTGCTGTTTGCCGTCGTCGAGCTTGAGAATGTCGCCTTCCGCCAGCGCGTCGACGAGTTCCGGATGCGGAAGACGGATCAGGCCGGGCCCGCCCTGTTCGCCCGACGCTTCGAGCGTGACCACGTCGTTGTACTTGAGCGTGATCTGGCCTTCAGGGAACGTGCCTACGCGGATTTTCGGGCCTTGCAGGTCGGCGAACACGGCGACGGGCGCACCGGCCTTTTCCTCCGCCGCGCGGATCGAGGCCATGCGGCGCTTGTGATCTTCGCGGCTGCCGTGGCTGAAGTTCAGCCGGAAGCAATCGACGCCGGCTTCGATGAGCATGGCTAAGCGTTCCGGCGGATCGCTCGCCGGCCCCATGGTGGCGACAATCTTGCAATCGCGTGCGCGCATGGGCTGAGACATTCAGTGCGTCGGGGCGAAAGGCAAGACTCACGCGCCCATCTTGTATGGCCCGCCCTTTTCCAGCGCCCGCTGGTAGGCCGGGCGCGCCTGATGGGCTTTGCGTGCACGCACGAGGTTTGGGTAACGCTCCAGGCCGCCGCGGTGGTTGGCCGCGTCGAGGACGAAGCTCATCTGGATGTCGACGGCGGTGAAGCGATTGTCGACGAAGAAGGCGCTTTCACCGAGTGCAGCGTTCGCATGTGACAAATGGTTGTCGATTTCCGGCTCGATCCGCATCTGCATAAGCGGACCGCCCGCCTCGCCGAGGAGCCCGACGTAGAGCTTCAGCAGCAGCGGCAGCATCGCCGAGCCTTCGGCGAAGTGCAGCCAGTAGAGATACTCGGCGCGCTTGGGTTCGCCTAGGCGGACGGAGAGTTCGCCGCCGCGCTCAGTCTCAGCGAGATATTCAATAATCGCGCCGCTCTCGGCGTAGACCTTGCCGTCGCGCTCGAGAATTGGGGACTTGCCGAGCGGATGGATGGCTTTCAGATCCGGCGGCGCGAGACGCGTTTGCGAATTGCGGTCGTAGCGCTTCACTTCGTAGACGAGGCCGAGCTCTTCCAAGAGCCACAGCACGCGTTGCGAGCGCGATTCTTCCAAGTGGTGGACGATGATCATGTTCACGCTCCGAATTTCCCGAGTCATTCCAGGATCGCGAAGCGATACCTGGAATCCAGGGGTCGTAAAGCTGTGCGGTTGCTCCTGGATTCCAGATCGCGCTCCGCGCGTCTGGAATGACTCTAATATGGGTTGAAGTTCAATCGATGCCCAGCCTCCGGCCAGCGCGCTTTCACCAGCTTGCCTGTGCCGGAAAGCGTGATGAAGGCGTCGCGCATGTCGGCGCCGCCGAAGCAGATGTTGGTGACGATGGGGTCGGGGAAGCTCTCGTGCGAGACCTGCCCTTCCGGCGTTATTGTGGTGATGCCGCCGTTGAGGATGGTAGCGACGCAGACATCGCCATTGGCCTGGACGGCCAGGCTGTCGAAATAGGCGTGATGTGGAAGTCCGGCGACGTAGCGCGCCATGAAGCCAGGCGCGCGCGGGGCAACTTGGCCGGGACCAGAAACATCGAACGCCCAGAGGCGCGCTGTGTCGGTTTCGGCGGCGTAAACGACCTTCTCGTCCGGCGAGAGCCCCACACCGTTGAGACCGCTGGCGGAGCCGTACATGACTTCCCTCAAGCGCGAGCCGTCGGGCTTGGCGTAATAGAGCCCGCCCATCTCCTTGACGCGCGAGCGGCGCTTGCCGAGATCGGTGAACCAGAACGCGCCGGATTTTTCGAACACGATGTCGTTGGGACCGGAGAGGCGATCGTCGCCGATCTTCTCGTAGATGCGTTCGACCTTTCCGGTGTTGAGATCGACGCGTTCGATGCGACCTGTCGTGTAGTCGGCGGCGGCGTTGCCGGGAATGGTCATGCCATTGGCTTCGTGCCAAGCGAAGCCGCCATTGTTGCAGACATAGATCGCGCCATCAGGACCGAACGCGGCGCCGTTGGGGCCGCCGCCGATCTTGGCGATGACTTCGCTTCTGCCCTTCCAGCAGCGCGTCAGCGTCCCGCGCTTGATCTCGACCAGGATCACGCTGCCGTCCGGCATGGCGATCGGGCCTTCGGGGAACTGCAAGCCCTCGGCGATGATTTCAAAATCCAAACAGCACCTCCTGGAGATTGGTCATGGCAACCGCAAAGAAGCGTCCGCGCCACAAGATGCCCGCCCGCATCAAAGCCGCGCTGTCAAAACGCGGCGTCCTCAAGGCGTACAATGCGCGCCCCGCATACCAGCGCAACGACTATCTTGGCTGGATCGCGCAAGGGAAGACGGACGCAACGCAAGCCAAGCGGACAAACCAGATGCTGAGCGAGTTGGACCGTGGCGGCGTCTATATGGGCATGAAGCACGGGGCGAGCGCGAAGAAGAGAACGGCAAGGAAGGCTAAGCGCGCGCGGTGACGCCGCTCCGTCAACCTTCTCCCTTGCGGAGAACGTGGCTCGCGAAGCGAGCCGGATGAGGGGCGAATTGACGAGACGCGATGATTGCCTTGCAAGAGCGAGGCGGCTTCGCGCCCCTCACCCCCTAACCCCCTCTCCGCAAGGGAGAGGGGGACGCGCCTACCTCTCCAATACCCGCACCACAAAATCCGCGTCGTCCTTCGGACCCCGCTCCACGTGCTCGCGGCTGACTTCGCGCCAATTGGAGAGATCGAGGTCGAGCCGCGCATCGCCTCGGGGTGAGAGGTTCACGTCGGTGAGGACGATGCGGTCGGCTTGCGGCAGCACCGCGTTGAAGAGCTGCGCGCCGCCGATGACGCAGATCTCCTCGGCGCCCAACGCGTCGGCCATCGCCCTGCCTGCGGCCAGCATGGCGGCGAGGTCGGAATAGACCCAAGCGCCTTCAGCCATGAAGTTGGCGTCGCGCGTGAGGATGAAGTTTTGCCGGCCGGGCAGTGGCTTTCGCGGCAGCGAGTCCCAGGTCTTGCGCCCCATCAGCACCGGCTTGCCCATGGTGGCGGCTTTGAAGCGCTTCATGTCGGACGAAAGATGCCACGGCAAGCCGCCATCACGGCCAATCACGCCATTCTTGGCGACGGCGACGACGAGAGTGAGTTTAGAAGTCACGGACCGGTTCTAGCCTTGGCGCCCGGGCGCGTCATCCGTAAGAGGCGTCCATGCCGCGCAATCTTGTCGTCTATGTGCTCGCTGGCCTTGCCGGCCTTGTTGTCTATTTCGTCCTCCGCTCGCTGCTGGGCGGCGAGATCATGTTTGTTGTGGCGCTGATCGGGTTGGTGATCGGCGGCGTGATCGTGTGGCGCAATCTGCAGACGAACCGGAAAGTCGCGAAGGCGACGCCGGAGCAGCGGACCGAGGCGCTGATGTTTGCGCCAGTCCCCGATAAGGCGACGCTCTATGTGTTCCGCAATCAGTTTGTCGGCCAGGCGGTGGGGATCAACGTGCTGATCGACGGGCGCGAAACGGCGCAGCTCAAGAGCCCGCGCTTCACGCGGCTCCTGATTGCGCCAGGCGCGCATCGCATCGCCGGGTACACCGGCACGAACAAGAAACCCGCCGACGGCGAAGGCATCGCGTTCAACGCGAGCGCCGGCGAAGTGCTGGTGGTGAAGTGTGAGGTCGAGCCACAGATGGTCGGCGTCAGCGTGAAATTCACGCCGATGGCGATCGACGCAGCGCGGGCGGACGTGCAGAAGATTTCGCGGATGGTGCTGCCGGACTTGGCGGAAGTTTAGCCCGCGCGCGCGAACCAGATGATGTGCCGTGCGCCTTTGCCGCCGCGGCCCGCGCGCACCATGACTTCTTCGACTTGAAAGCCCGTGTGCTTCAAGCGGCGTGTGAAGCGCTCATCGGGCGCGGCAGACCAGATCGCCAGCACGCCGCCCGGCTTCAGCGCCGCTTTCGCCGCCATCAAGCCGTGCGTGGAGTAGAGCTCCTCATTGTCGGCGCGCGTGAGGCCGTCCGGGCCGTTGTCGACGTCGAGCAGGATGGCGTCGTAGACGCGGCTGGCGTTGCGGATCACGCGCACGACGTCGCGCATGGCAAGCTCGACGCGTGGATCGTCAAGGCAGCCGGCGGTGAGCGCCGCCATCGGCCCGCGCGCCCAATCGATTATTTCCGGCACCAGCTCGGCGACCGTGAAGCGGGCCTTCGCGCCGAGCTTGGCCAGCGCGGCGCGCAGCGTGAAGCCCATGCCGTAGCCGCCGATAAGGAGATGGGGCGCATCGCTGCGGAGGCGCTCGCACGTCATCAGCGCCAGCGCCTCCTCCGAGCCGCTCGATCGGCTCGACATCAGCTCATTGCCGCCAAGTGCGATGATGAAGTCGGTGTCGCGCTTGAAGAGGCGCAGCTCTTCGCCGCCGGGGATTTGCGCTGTGGCGAGAAGTTCGCGGGGTTTCATGTGTAGGTTCTAGCGCGCCTCGGTCAAACCCAACTCGTCATTCCGGACGCGCCGCAGGCGCGATCCGAAATCCATGGGCAAACGACGGAGCGG
>DASPMA010000374.1:0-7329 GCA_035627335.1 Binatia bacterium | reverse complement strand
GCGCCGTTGTCGGGATGGGGGCCGCGCGTCCACTCGGCGCGCACGCCGCGGAAGGTGATGCCTTCGCAGTCGCGCACCTTGATGGCGTCGCCGCGGGCGTTCTCGACGGCGAAGTCGCGCAGCACGACGCCGTCGGAAGTGACCAGGAGGCCTTCGGCGCCGCGGCGCTGGTTGTCGAACGACAGAATGGAGTCGTCTTCGCCCTCGCCGCGGATGGTGACGCGATCGACCGCGAGGGAAAGGCCCTGGGCGAGTTCGAAGCGGCCGCGCGCGAGTTGCACGGTGTCGCCGGGCTCGGCTTCGATGAGCGCGGTCTGCAACTGCTGTTCGGCCTCGGGGCCGGGGCGGATGCGCCAGGTGCGCGCCTCGGCGGCCCCGGCGATGACGATGGCGGCCGCGAATGCGGCGGCGGTTAGTCTCATGAATCTTCTCCCACCTCAGGCGGCGGGAGATTTGCCGGGCCGGGACGCGGTGTAAAGCGCGCGGTGCTGTTGTGGGGTTACCGGCGGCGCAACATCAGGCCGATCAGCAGGCCGACGCCGGCGAACACGGCGGCGACGCCGATCGGATTCTCGCGCCATTGGCGTTTCACGAAGTCCTCCGCTTCGTGCATCGAGTCGGTGAAGGCAGCGGCTGCGGCCCCGGTGTCGTGACCGGCGGCGCCGTTTCCATTGGGTTGTTCTGTTTCGGGCATGGCTCGTCTCCATCCGTACAGCGCGTGATGGGGATTAGAGTTCCGTTGCGGTCCGGGTTAGGTCGAAACCATCCGGCGTGCGGCTTCGGTGATGCGGCGGGTCTCGGCCCAGAGATCGAGTGCATTCAACTCGGATGGCGTGAAGAAGCGTGCGTCGCGTGCATCGTCCCCGGGCGTGGGTTCACCTTCTGTCCAGCGCGCGGCGTAGTCGATCAGCACGTAATGGCCCCAAGGCGCGTCTGCACCGCTGCGCCGGGTGAAGACGGCGTCGACCACGTCGACGAGGCCGATCAGTTCGGCGCGGCAGCCTGTCTCTTCTCTCAGTTCACGCAGCGCGGCGTCGGCGGCCCGTTCGCCCCATTCGATGCGTCCGCCAGGGAGGGACCATGCGTCCTCGAGCGGCGGCGCACCGCGGCGGACGAGCAGCACGTCCTCGCCGCGAAAGCACACGACGCCGGCGGCGGCGATCGGTGAACGAGGAGACGCATCATTCATCTATGTGCTCACGCCGGACGTAGCGCGCTCCAGACGATGAAGGCGCCGATGAGGATGAACCCGGCGCCGGCGATGAGCTTCAGCGTCGGACCGGCGAGCAGTTCGCGCGCGGCGGAGCCGGCGAGCGTGGCGACGGCGGCGGAAGCTACCAAAGCGCCAGAAGAAGCGAGAAAAACCAACCACTTCGAGCGCACGCCGTCGGCGGCGAAGAGGGCGGTCGCGAGCTGGGTCTTGTCGCCGAGTTCGGCGACGAAGACGGAGAGAAAGATGGTGAGAAACGCGGTCATCGCGCGTGCCTAGCGGCCTGATGAAGTTGGCTCAAGCGGCGCTGGCGCCGCGTTCGCAACAAGCGACTTGATCCTGGGACCGCGGGCGTCCCGCCCGCATTTTCCAAGTGACACGCAAAATTGCGGGCGAGACGCCCGCGGTCCCAGGGGTTTCACAAACGAAGATGCGCGCCGCTCCGAGCGACGCGCATCTCCTGGACGTTTGTCCTTATTCTTTGGAGCACCCCGCGAAAGCGATGTGCCCGAAGCCTTAGCGGCCGCGCTTTGCCTTCTTGGCCTTGCGCTTCTTAGCCACCTTGCGGCCCGCCTTCTTGGCGCCGCCGGCCTTCTTTGCAGTCTTGCGACGCTTCGCTTTCTTCGCGACGCCCTTCGCAGCTGACTTCTTTGCTTTCCTAGCCATGCCCTGGCTCCTCTGTAGTCGCGGCGATGACGCCGCTACACGCGCGCAATATGTCACGCAAAAATTGAAACGCTAGAAAAAAATACTTCGCATCGATTCGCGGTGACGATTCGCAACGCGTGTTCGATGCGATGTGCGACATCGAAAGCACGATCGCATGCATCGTTTCGAGACAACGATCACGGGATGAGCGCGCGCGGATTCATGATGCGATCGGGGTCGAGCGCGTGCTTCACGGCGCGCATCAGAGCAAGCGAGTCGGGGTCCTTGAAGCGGGCGAGGTCGCCGGTGCGGGCGACGCCGATGCCGTGTTCCGCCGAAATCGAGCCGCCGAGCGCGTCGGCGATCTCATAGACGGCGAGCGAGAGACGTTCGCCCGGGAAGCGGGCGGGGTCGGCGCCCTCGGGCTGCATCACCGTGTAGTGGAAGTTGCCGTCGCCCATGTGTCCGAACGCGACAATGCGCGCTCCCGGACAGATCTGTTCCATCGCCGGATTGGCGCGCGCGAGGAAGGCGGGCGTTTGCGAAACAGGCACGCTGACATCGTGATTGACTTGCGCGCCTTCGGGGCGATGGCCGGCGGAAATTTCCTCGCGCACGCGCCAGAAATCCCTTGCCTGGCTTGCGTTTTCGGCAATCAGCGCGGTTTGGACTTCGCCCGCTTCGATCGCGGCGGCGAGCGCGTCTTCCGCGGCCTCGCGCAGCCCGTGCGCGTGCATCGCTTCGAGTTCGATCAGCACCATGAGCCCCGCGCCGGGGATGGGATCGCGCGTGTTGGGGACGTTCTTGATGACGAGATCGACGGAGAGCCGGTTCATGATCTCGAACGCCGCGACGGCGCCTGTCGCGCCCTTCATGCGATGGAGGAGAGCGAGCGCCGCGGAGGCGCCGGCGGCGCTGGCGAGGATGACTTCGTGGGCGCGGGGCCGGGGGAAGAGCTTGAGGGTCGCCGCGGTGACGATGCCGAGCGTGCCCTCGGCGCCGATGAAGAGCTGCTTCAGGTCGTACCCGGTGTTGTCTTTCCTGAGACCCTTGAGGCCGTGGAAGACGCGGCCGTCCGGCAACACTGCTTCAAGACCGAGCACGAGGTCCCGCATCATGCCGTAGCGCAGCACATGTACGCCGCCGGCATTCGTGGAGATGAGGCCGCCGATTGTGGCCGAGCCCTCGCTGGCGAGGCTCAATGGGAAGAGACGGTCCGAATCGGCGGCGGCCTGCTGCACGGCGGTGAGGATGACGCCCGCTTCAGCGGTGAGGGAATCGTTGGCCGCGTCGATCGCGCGGATGCGGTTCATGCGCTTCAGGCTGACCAGAACTTCACCCGCGGGGATTTGACCGCCGACGAGACCGGTGTTGCCGCCTTGCGTGGTGATCGGCATGCCCGCTTCGGCGCAGAAGCGCACGATGTCGGCGGCTTCGTCCGTGGTCGCCGGGAGCGCGAGGAAGGGCGTGTGGCCTTGGTATTTGTCGCGCCACTCGGTGAGATAGGACGAAAGCGTCGCGGAATCGGTGGCGTGGCCCTTGGGACCGAGACGCGCAGCAAGCTTGGCGAACAAATCAGAGGACATGCGCAAGATGTAGCGTGGCGAATGGCGAGTGGCGAGTTAGCGCGCGGGGCGATCGCCGTGAGCGCTGTGCCTTCGCTGTGTCGTTGTGGTTTTCCTTTTTCACCACGGCGACACGGCGGTCGCACGGCGATCACAGCGCTCGCCCTAGCTTCGCGGCGCGGCGGCTCTTGTGAGGCGGTCGCGGATGGCTTCGCCTAGGCCGTGCGAGGGGATGGGCGCTACTGCGATGGTATGTGCGCCGGAGGCGTCGAGCGCGCGCAGGTGCGCATAGAGATTGGCGGCGGCTTCGATGAGATCGCCGGTGGCGGAGAGCGTGAGGCCATGGGCTGGCGCGGGTGCGCCGAATGCGAGGTAGGCTTCGCCATCGCGCGGCCCATCGGCGTCGAGCCGAAGGCGCGCGCGGGGGGCGTAGTGGCTTTCGAGCATGCCGGGCGATTCGATCGCGCCGTGTTGCGGCGTTGCGAGCGGGCCGGTGATGGATTCGAGGTCGGCGCGCGCGATAGCGCCGGAGCGGAGCAGCGTGGCGCGGCCGTCATTGCCGATGGCGACGATGGTGGATTCCAATCCGATGGGGGTTGGGCCGCCGTCGAGCACGAGGGCGACGTGATCGGCCAGATCGTCGGCGACATGCTGCGCGGTGGTGGCGCTGACGTGGCCGGAGCGGTTGGCGCTGGGCGCGACTATGGGTTTGCCGAATGCGGCGAGCAGATCGCGGGCCATGGGGTGCGCGGGGGCGCGCAGCGCGATGGTGGAAAGGCCGGCGCAGGCGAGTTCGGCGACAGTGCTCTCGGCGCGGCGTGGAGCGACGATGGTGAGAGGGCCGGGCCAGAAGCGATCCGAGAGAGAGCGCGCATTGGGATGGAGGTGCGCGTGCTGTTCTGCGTCATCCAAGCCGAGGATGTGAGAGATGAGCGGATTGAAGCGCGGGCGGCCCTTGGCTTCGAAGATGCGGGCGACGGCCGTTGCGTTTGTGGCGTCGGCGCCCAGGCCGTAGACGGTCTCCGTCGGGAATGCGACGAGCCCGCCGCGCGCGAGGATTTCGGCGGCGCGGGTGATGCTCATGACGTATCGCCTGGGACTGCGGGCCTCTGGCCCGCAGTTTGTCGCCGGAGAAGAAGAGCGGGCGGGACGCCCGCGGTCCCAGGGACGCGCGTCATGCTCATGGCGTCCGCTGGGCTTCGACGCGCACGCTGATGTCAATGTTGCGGGAGATGAGGTCGTCGCCGTCTTCATCGTCGCCGATGCCGAAGTCGCGGCGGTCGATGCTCGTGTTGCCGCTCACCGAGGCGCGGTCGCCGGTGATTGTCAACGTGAAGGGCAGGTCGACCTGGCGCGTCTCGCCGCGGATGGTGAGATT
This sequence comes from Binatia bacterium, assembly GCA_035627335.1. GTDB lineage: Bacteria > Pseudomonadota > Alphaproteobacteria > Caulobacterales > Aquidulcibacteraceae > Vitreimonas. The sequence goes on along the minus strand of DASPMA010000374.1, from coordinate 2,528 downwards.
GCCGCGCGCTTCGTAGCGGCCCTCGCCGCGCGCACGGATGCTGGTCGAGCGAAATTCGGCCGTCGGGTGGGCGCTGGAGTTGAACCAGGCGGCGGTCGGAAGCGCGTTGTCGTGAACGGCGACGCCGGTGCTGGCGGAGGCGGTTTGGATGCGGACGACGACGGATGAAGCGTCGAGATTGTTGGGATCGAAACGGATGTCGGCGGTCCAGCGCGAGAAGCGGCCGTTGAAGCGGGTGGAGCCGCTTTCGTCCTCGTAGGCATAGCCGAACGCGATGGAGCTGGCGCCGCGATCGACGGTCCAGGCGCTTGGAGCGTTTGGCGCCGCGGGTGCTGCTGGTGTTTCGGTAGGCGTGACTGCCGCGCCGGGCGCTGAAGGCGCGACGACCTCCTCTTCGGAGACTTCGAAGTGCGAGTCGTCCTCCATCGGCGCGGCGAGGTCGGAGACCGCGTAGACGGATGCGATCAGCGCAAGCGCGATTGCGGCGAGGGCCGCGCCGAGGAAAGCGCTGCGCGCGACGTTGCGCGGCGGCGGTTCGGTTGCGTTGGGTGCGCGCAGACTCGGGACCATGTGCGCGAGGGTTTCGTCGCGGTTGAAGAAATGGTGCTTCAGCGCGGCGGCGACGTGGAGGGCGGCGAGGCCGATGGCGGTGAAGCCGAGATAGGCGTGCGCGGTGAGCGCGGCTTCGGCAGTGTCTTCGCGGATGTCGTCGGAGGCGTGCGGCAGGTTGAACAGGTGCGGCACTTCGAAGAGACCGAACCAGCGGGTTGGGACCGCCAGCGATTCATCGGTGTGGATGGACCAGCCGGCGGAGACGTAGAGCCAGCCTGTGAGCGGGAGCGCGAGCGTGAGGACGTAGAAGCCCCAGTGCGTGGCGCGCGCGGCGATGCGCTCCCATGCCGGCATGCCTTGCGGCAGCGGCGGCGGGCGGTGCGTTAGGCGCCAGGCGAGACGGACGAGTGTGAGCGCGAGGACGGTGAGGCCGATGGATTTGTGCAGCTGATAGGCTTCGAACAGCGCTTGGCTGGCGTCGCCGTCCTCGGCGCGCTCGTGCATGGTGAAGCCGAGCGGCAGCATGAACAGTACGGCGGCGGCGATCGCCCAGTGCAGGACGATCGCGACGGCGGTGTAGCGTTCAGATTGCGTTGACATCAGTTGGCTGGCTCGCCTTCGGGCGCGGGTACCGGCGCCTGGTCGAGCGGGCGGTTGAACTCGGCTTCGAGCACCAGCTCCACAGCTGTACCGACGCCGTTCTGCGGCTCAGCGGCGGGTGGCGCGCCCGCGCTCATGCCGTATGCGGCGCGGTCGAGCGTGCCGCGCGCTGTGAAGCCGACGCCGGAAATCGGTATTCCGACGGGATGCTGGCGCCAGCTGCCGTTGTAGGTGACGTCGAAGGTCGCGGGATGGGTGACGCCGCGGATGGTGAGATCGCCGGTGACGCGGGCGGTGGTGGGGCCGGTCTGTTCGACGCTAGTGGAGCGGAACGTGGCGGCGGGATGGGTGGCGCTGTCCAGAAATTCGGAATTCTGCAGCTGCGCATCGAAGTCGGTTTCGCCGCTATAGGGCGTGTCCAGTGTGGTGGCGTCCACGGTGATTTGCACGGTCGATTGCGCGGGGTTCTCGGCGTTGAAATTCAGCGCGCCGCTGAGGCCGTTGAAGCGGAGCTGGTAGCTGGCGAGGCCGAAGTGCGGCACGCGCACGATCATCGTCGAGTGGTGCGGATCGAGCGCGTATTCGCCGGACGGCGCGGTCACCGTGACGGGTGCGGGCGCTTCGTCTTCCTTGTCCGCCGGCTGCTGGCACGCCACGAGCGCCGCGGCGGCGGCCAACGCAATCCACATCTTCATCCGGGGTTTCTCCTCGCTGAGCGGTCGTATTTGAAAATGAGTGACACACACTCACCCGCTGGGCCGGCGAAAGGCAAGCTCGGGCGGAGGGCGAGTGTGTGTCACTCATTTTTCTGTGATCAGGCTTTTACGAACTCAGCTTCGATGACGATCTGGACTTCGTTGCCGGCGAACGCGCTCCATTCGGTGACGCCCCATTGGGACCGGTCGATCTCGCCGTGGGCTGAGAAGCCGAGTACGGTTTGGCCGCCGCGCAGGGGATCGACGGCGGCGCCTGCGAAGGTCACGTCGAGCGTTGCGGGATGGGTCTGGGCGTTCATGGTGAGATCGCCGGTGACGCGCGCGGTGTTTGCGCCGGTGCGTTCGATGGCGGTGGAGGCGAAGGTGATCTGTGGCGTGCGCTCGGCGCCGAGGGCGCGGGCGATCTGGCGGTCGAAGGCGCGTTCGTTGTCGCGGTTCAGGACGCCGGTGTTGACCGAGTTCGCGTCGATGCTGGCGGTGAGACGCGAGCGCGAAGGATCTTCGGGGTCCAGCATCAGTTCGCCGGCCTCCGTGTCGAAGCGCGCGGTGAGCCAGGCGAGGCCCATGTGGCGGATGCGGAACGTCACCGTCGCGTGGCGCGGGTCGATGCGATAGGCGCCGGCCGGCAGATCGACGGAGGTGGGATAAGCCGGGAGTTCG
>DASPMA010000373.1:0-3247 GCA_035627335.1 Binatia bacterium | reverse complement strand
GACCGCAGCGCACGCGAAAGCGAAGAAACCGAGCAGGTGTTGCGCGGCGAATATTCCTGGCGCATGGGCGAGGCCGACTACCAGGTCTCCGGCGAAGCCGCGTTCAACGCGATCGACAATGTCACACGCCTGTTCGCGCTGGAGCCCGACGGCTCAGAAACAGAAATCCCCTTTCCCAACGGCGTCGCGGTCGTCGAGGAAGACCGCTACGAGATCATGGGCACATACGGGCGCCAGCTGACGCCGGCGCTTCAACTCCAGCTCAGCGCAGGCGGCGAGTATTCGCAGCTCGCGCAAATCGGCGGCAACGGCCTCACGCGCGAGTTCATCCGTCCCAAGGGCCAGGTCAGCCTCGTCTGGCAGATCGACGAAGATACGCGTCTCAACACGCGCCTGCAGCGCCGCGTCGGACAGCTCAACTTCTTCGACTTCCTCGCCTCGGTGAACCTCAACGACGGCACCGAGTTCGACGGCAACCCCGATCTCGTGCCGCCGCAAAGCTGGGAGTTCGACGCCGAGTTCACGCGCAATTACGGCGCATGGGGCAATATCCTCCTGCGCGTCTATGGCGCGGCAATCCAAGACATCGTCGACATCGTGCCGGTCGACGCCGACGGCCAATCGGTCGGCAACCTCGACGAAGCCATGCGCTACGGCGTCGAATGGCGCTCCACCACCAATTTCGATCCCATCGGACTTGCCGGCCTCAAGCTCGACAGCCGCTTCATGCTACAGGAGAGCGAGGTGGAAGATCCTCTCACCGGCGAGACGCGCGAGATCAGCAACAGCTTCCTGCGCCTCGCCAGCCTCACGCTCCGCTACGATCCGCCGGGGACGGATTGGGCCTACGGCGCCATGCTCAGCCACGAGCGCTACGCGCCGAGCTATCGGCTGAACGAGGTCTTCGACCTCTACGAAATGCCGATCTTCGGGCGCGTATTCGTGGAGAACAAGGACGTGTTCGGCCTCACCACGCGCCTCACCGTCAGCAACGTGTTCGATGGCGGCAGCTTCCTCTATCGCACCGCCCACGACGGCCGCCGCACCGATCCCGTGCTCAATTTCGAACAGCGCGAACGCGACATCGGCCCGATTTTCAGCATCGATATCCGCGGGCGCTTCTAGCGCGGACGACGAACCCTCGATGCGCTGTAATAGGGAGGAATTTTCATGCGCACTTACGTCCTCACACTTGCCTTGGCGATCCTTTCCGCGAGCTGCGCTCACGGTCAAACCTTCGCGGCGCCGGATGTCCTGCGCTACGGCGCCACGGTTGCGGAAACGCAGGCGGCGCTCGCTGGCCGTTGCACCAGCATGGTGACGCGCCCGATTAACCCACCCTTCGCGCCGGACGTTCAAAGCCAGCAGCTGCAAATCGATTGCGACGGATTTCAATTCTTCGGCGCCCCTCGCTGGGCCGAGTTTGTGTTTCGCGATGACTCGCTGGAAATGGCCTGGATCATGGTCCGCAGCGAGGATCAGGCCGCCATCGTCGCGGCGATGGAGGCGGCTTACGGTGCGCCTACCCACGTCAATAGCAACTACATCGCCTTCGCCGGCGCCAACGCCGCTTGGCGTCATCGGCCCGCCGAGGTCCTTTTCTACTCGCCCGCCTTCGAAACCTGGGCTGAGGATTGGATCGACGACTAGCTTGGCGTTTGAAGTCCGGATGGCGGCGGCAAGTGACCAGTGGTGTTAACCAACACCCTCCCGGTCTGAGCGCGCGTCGCGGCAGCTACGCCTTCGCTCCCATGCTCACGCCCGGCGGCACGGGCGTGTTTTCCGGCACGAAAAAGTCCGGCATCAGCGGCTTGGTGGGATCGACGCGGTACTTGTCGAAATCGCGTTCGCCCTCGGCATAGAGCAGCACGTCATCGATGAAGAAGTTGCCGGTGCATTCGCGCGCGGGCTTGTTGAAGATCGCGTACGCCGCGTCGGCGATGATGTCCGGCGTACGGCAATGGCGCATGCCCTCCTCGCCCGCCAGCGCGAACGCGATCGCCGCCGTCGCGATCCCCGTGCGCGGCCAGAGCGCGTTGAACGCCACGCCATGCTCGCGGAATTCCTCCGCCATGCCCAGGACGCACATGCTCATGCCGTACTTGGCCATCGTGTACGCCACGTGCCCCGCAAACCAGCGCGGGCTCATGTCCAACGGTGGCGACAGCATCAGCACGTGCGGGTTCGCCGCCTTCAGCAAATGCGGCAGGCAAGTCCGCGTCGTCACGAACGTGCCGCGCGCATTCACCTGGTTCATCAAATCGTAGCGGCGGAAGTCGGTGGCGAGCGTGCCCGTAAGCTGGATCGCGCTCGCATTGTTCACGCAGATGTCGATGCCGCCGAAGCGCTCCACCGCCGCGTCCACCGCCGCCTTGACGCTCTCCGGTTCGCGCACGTCCACCACCACCGGCAGCGCCTTACCGCCGGCCTTCTCCACCTCCTCGGCGGCGGAATAAATCGTGCCGGGCAGCTTCTTGTGCGGTTCAGCGGTCTTGGCGGCGATCACAATATTGGCGCCGTCGCGGGCGGCCCGAAGCCCGACAGCAAGCCCGATTCCCCGGCTGGCGCCGGTAATGAACAAGGTTTTTCCAGTCAGGCTCATGCGACATCCCTTCCGTTTCGGCCCACCTTAAGCTGTTCCACACCTTGTTCCACTGCTGGAGCTTTTGACGCGCCGGGCCGGGGCGTCCTAAAATGCCGGTCACGAGGACGACAGGTTTCGGGAGGATACGCTCATGCGCGCACTGGCGCTGGCAGCCGTTTTCGGCGTTGGACTCACGATGGCGGGCTTAGCCGCCGCCGAACCGTGGACCGATCCGAACGGGAACATGATTCTGAACGCACCGCGCGGCTGGACCGTGCGCCCGCAGCAGATGACGGGCGGAACGGCGGTCCTGGCGTTTACGCCGAGCAGTGATTGCTACTTTTTCGGCATCCCCAACGCGGCGTCGGCGAACGCCTCGGTGACTGCCGCGCGCAACGCCACCGCGCCGCTGCCTGCCTCCGCTTGGACCACGGCAGTTCAAGGCGTCACCGATTTCGTCAGCGGCGGAGCGCCGACCGTTGCGTCGCAGAGCGTCGATACGAGCGGCTTCTGGCCGGTGCAGCGCGCACAGATTCAATCCGGCGAGCGCACGATCCATGGCGTCATCCAAGTGCGGCCCGGCTTTGAACTGCGTGGATTCTGTTCGGGCGGATCGCAAGCCTCGCTGGACGCGATCCTGAACTCGGTCGGTCACCCGAACGA
>DASPMA010000372.1:0-2912 GCA_035627335.1 Binatia bacterium | reverse complement strand
AACGCCTAGGCCGCGTTGCCCGCGCGCGCGTGTTTAACGGCCCAGTCCAGCGCGTAGTCAGCAACTTGCTCCCAGCCCGGCTCGCCGCAGAGATAGTGCGAGCGGTCTTCGTAGAGCTTGAACTCCGTGAGCGAAGCCGCGCGCTTCTCGTGATTGTAGATATCCTTGGTCATGCTCGCCGGCGCGATGTGATCCTTGCCGCCGCCGATGAGCAGCAGAGGCGCGCGGATTTTGCTGTCCCACGTGATGTGGCCCGCGCCGCCTGAGATGACCCCGTCCCAGTACACCTTGCCCGCCGTCGGCACGACATAGCGTTCGAAATGCTCATCGACCCGATCGCGCGGCAAACCGTTCGCGAAGCGATGGGCGAAGAACTCCTTCATCATCGGGATGACTTTGCCGTAGCTGAAGGGATCGCCCAGCACGGGCAGCGCATTGATCGCGCCCTCAATCGGAATGGACACACCCGGCGTCGGCGCCGGATCGATTGCAACGCCGGCAACGCCAAGCCCCTGGTCAAGCAGGTGCAGCGTGAACACCCCGCCAGCGGAGTGATCGATAATGATCGGCGCTTCAGGCAGTGCGCGGATTTTCTCAGCGTAGTGCGCGACGATTTCTTTCGGCCCGTACCTTGCCAGCTCCTTGCGCGGATGCGCTTTCAGCTCGACCGGGTCGCCTTCGTCACCCGGCCAATCCGGCGCGACGACGGTGAAGCCCTTGGCTTCGTACCGCGTCTTCCAATGCTCCCAGCTTTTGCTGTTCAGCCAGGCGCCGTGGACGAGCATGATGGTGCGGGACATTGAATTCCTCCGTGGCGACCGTGGCAGACGGTATGGTGACGCCGTCAACGTGACAAGCGAATGACGGTAGTATCTGGAACAACGTCCATGACGCTGCGTTACCGGGCCACATGCTTTGTTCGGAGGCAGACTTATGGTCGCCTACAGATTTGATCCCGACTACACGATCGCCGGGCGCCACTACGCGCACTCGTTGATCGACTGGCCGAGCATTATCGCCGGCGCGGTCGCGGCCATCGCACTCGGCTTCGTCCTCAATGTGCTCGGGCTCGCCATCGGCGCCTCTGCGTTCAATCCGTTCGAGATCAATCGCCAGGACGAAGCCATCAGCATTGGCGGGGGGCTCTACGCCATTTTCGCCCAGCTGATCGCGCTGCAGGCCGGCGCCTACATCGCTTCGCGTTCGGCGCGCTATCCCGATCACTTCGGCGGCGCTCTCACCGGCTTCATGGTGTGGTCGCTCGCGGTGTTTGTCGCCGTCGTGCTCGCCGTTTTCACCGCGGGCGCCACCGCGAGCGGCGACGCGATCCCAAGCGGCGTCGCGGAAACCGTCGGCGAACTCAGCGACGCGACCGATCTCCAAGGCGCCAGCGCCGGCGAACTAGCAACCGCGGAAGACACCGCCGACGTGGTCGCGACGCTCTCCTGGTGGACGTTCGGCGCGCTTGCGCTTGGTCTCGCCGGAGCGATCGCCGGCGGCTGGCTCGGCGCCGCGCATCCCAAATGGGAACGCCGTCCGCGCCTCGACGAAGGCCCGGCTTATCAATCGCCGCCGCGGATCTGAGGAGAGCAAGCCATGGAAGAAATGGGCAAGGGCTGCATCCTCTGGGCCATCGGCATTCCACTGCCGATCATCATTCTGCTCTTTCTGTTTGGGGTGCTGAACTAGCGCTGACCCGGGCAGGATATCACCGCGAAAGCGCGCCAAGGCTCGAACCCCAACACGAGCTGGCGCTTCGTCCCTTTGCCGTTGCGGCCTGCCGTCCACTTGAAGCAGCATGTGGCGGGGGAGAACTCATGCGCCGCATCTTTCTAAGCCTTCTGATCGCGCTCGCCGCCTGCCAGCGCGCCGCGCCGCCCGATCCGTTTCCCGCAGCCGAAGCGCCGCAAGCCGCCGCCGCGATGCAAGCCGCGCGTGCGCACGTGGCCGCCAACGAACGAGCGATCATTGACGAACTGCGCGCGCTGCTCACGCTGCCCAACGTCGCCGACAACACCGCCGATATCCGCCGCAACGCTGACGCGCTTGTCGCCATGTTGGCGCGTCGCGGCGTCGCGGCGCGCATTCTCGAAACAGGCGATGCACCCGTGTCGGTTTACGGCGAGCTCAACGCGCCAGGCGCGACGCGCACACTCCTGTTGTACGCTCACTTCGACGGCCAACCCATCGGTCCGCGGGAAGCGTGGGCCACCGAGCCGTTCACGCCCACGCTGCGCAGTGGCCGTCTCGAGGATGGCGCCGCCATTATCCCTTGGGCAAACGCCAGCTACCCGCTCCCCGACGAGGCGCGCATCTACGCCCGCTCGGCCAGCGACGACAAAGCGCCCATCGTCGCCATGCTCGCCGCCATCGACGCGCTGCGCGACGCCAACATTCCGCTCTCGGCCAACATCAAGTTCTTCCTCGAAGGCGAGGAGGAGGCCGGTTCGCCCAACCTTGCGCGTACTCTCGAAACGCATCGCGACGCGCTCGCCTCCGATCTATGGGTTTTCGGCGACGGCCCGATCGACCCGCGTGGGCTTCCGCGCGTCGTGCTCGGCGTGCGCGGCGTCGCCGGCTTCCGCATCACAATCTACGGCGCCGCCGGCAGTCTCCACTCCGGCCATTACGGCAACGTCGCGCCGAATCCCGGCGCGCGCCTGGCGCACCTGATCGCCTCGATGCGCGCGCCCGATGGCACGATCCTGATCGACGGCCTCGGCGCCGACCCGCCGTCGCGCGAAGCGCTCGCGCTTGCGCGTGATGGCTTCGACAGCGAGGGCATGCTCGCCGGCCCGCAAATCGCTGAAGCGGAGAGCGATCAGAGCTACGGCGAATCCATTCTTCGCCCCGCGCTCAACGTCACGCAGCTGCTGTACGGCGGCGCCGGCGCGCAACGAAACGCCATCGAT
>DASPMA010000371.1:0-4510 GCA_035627335.1 Binatia bacterium | reverse complement strand
CGAAGACATCCTCAATCAACCCACGTTGCCGGAGCACCTGCGGTGAAAACGCCAACCTTCCGCACGATCAACACCAACGGGATCAGGATACGCGCGGCCGTGGAAGGCGAGGGCCCGCTCGTCGTGATGGTGCACGGGTTTCCCGAGAGCTGGTATTCGTGGCGCCATCAGATGGCGCCGCTCGCCGCGGCAGGTTTCACTGCGTGCGCGATCGACGTGCGCGGCTACGGCGGGTCAGACAAACCGCACGCGGTTGACGCATATACGCTGAAGGAAATCGCCGCGGACGTTGCGGGCGTGGTCGATGCGCTCTCGCCCGGCAAGGACGCTGTCTTGATCGGCCACGATTGGGGCGCGCCGATCGTGTGGCACACGGCCGTGCTGCATCCAGACAAGGTGCGCGCCGTTGCCGGGCTCAGCGTGCCGTACTTCGGCCTGCCGCCCATGTCGCTCGATGACCTGATCAAGGTGATGTACATCGATCAAGGCAAGTTCTTCTATCAAGCCTACTTCAAGGAAGAAGGCGTCGCCGAAGCCGCGTTCGAAGCGGATGTGCGCGGTGGGTTGCGCAAGCTGTACTTCACCGGCAGCGGTGATTCACAGGGCTATTGGGGCAGCGTCGACAAGAAGCATGGCGATGCGCTGCTTGACGGTTTGCCCGATCCCGATCCGTTTCCGGCTTGGATGAGCGAAGACGACATAGACTACTTCGTCGGCGAGTTCACGGGGTCCGGCTTCCGCGGTCCGCTCAACCGCTATCGCAATCACACCGCCGATTTCCAGTACATGAGCACGGTCGAGGACCGCATGGTGCATCAGCCTTCGCTGTTCATCGTCGGCGAGAACGACCTGGTGCTGAAAATGTTCGGCGGAAATGCCGAGACCGTAGTGGAGCGCATGAAGGCGAACGCAAGCGATCTTCGCGGCGCGCACGTGATCCCACGCATCGGCCACTGGACACAGCAAGAAGCGCCAGATGAAACAACGGGCCTGATAATTGATTGGCTGGCGACGTTGCCGTCATAGGAACCGGCGATAATTCCTTCGTACGATATCTATCGGTGCGCCGTTGCCGCAGGGCGAGGCGGAGCACAGATAGGGACAGGAGCTAACCCATGCCCACACGCAACGATCTTCCCGACAATTCCCGCAAGGCGACGATTGCGCTTCTCAACGCGCGCTTGGTTGACGCAATCGATCTCCGTTTGGCGCTGAAGCAAGCGCATTGGAACGTGAAGGGACCGAGCTTTATCGCGCTGCATGAGATGTTCGATCAAATGCAGGGCAGGGTAAACGGTTTCGTTGATGAGATCGCGGAACGCGCGGTGACGCTGGGAGGGCAGGCGATCGGTACGACGCAAGCGGTAGCGACCGGCTCGAAGCTGGCGGCTTATCCAACCGATATCAACGCCGAGCGCGCCCATATCGAAGCCTTGGCTGATCGCGTCGCGGTATTCGCCAAGCTCGCGCGCCAAGCCATCGACGCCGCGGACGAGGCCGGCGACAAGGATACGGCCGACCTCTTCACCGCCGTCTCCAGACAGATGGACATGGATCTGTGGTTCCTGGAAGCGCATCTGCAGTGAAGATGCGGAATCTGATTATCGCCGGATTCGTACTCTGTGCGTGCGCACCGGCTGCGCCGCCCGCACACCCCGCCGCCGCCGGATGAGGCGCGCACCTTCGCCGAGGCTTGCCGCAGCTAGAGCGCGCTTGCGATCTCTGTGATGACCTCATACGCGCACGCTACGTCCGCTTCGGTGCAGTCAAACTGGCCAACTTGGAAGCGGATGACGACCTTTCCGTCCAGCCGCGTCTGCGTGAGATAAATGCGCCCGTCCGCGTTGATCGCTTCAACGAGCTTCATATTCAGCGCGTCGAAATCACCTGCGCCTTCGGGCGCGTAACGGAATGAGAAGAGCGAGAACGACGGCTCCGAGGTGATCTCGAAGTTTGGCGTTCCGCGCAACCGGTCGCAAAGCGCGCGCGACCAGGCGATGTGATTGCGGATCATCTCGCGCAGGCCGTTCAGCCCGTGGGCGCGTAGCAGGAACCACAGCTTGAGCGCGCGGAAGCGGCGTCCGAGCGTAAGGCTCCATTCGCTGTAATTGATGATCTGATCTTGTCCCGGCGTGTGCAGGTAGTCGGGCCGCGCAGCGAGTGTGCGCACGAGGGCCGCCGGATCGCGCACGAAAAGCGTGCTGCAATCGAACTGCGCGCCGAGCCACTTGTGCGGGTTGATGACGACGCTGTCGGCATGTTCGACGCCGGTCCAATGGAGGCGCAGTTCGGGGCAGATCATCGCAGCGCCGGCCCAGGCGGCGTCGACGTGGAGAAAGAGATCGAACTCGCGCGCGACCGCCGCCAGGTCGGCGACCGAATCGACGGCGCCAACACCGGTCGCGCCGACATTGGCGATAATGCCGGCAGGCTTCATGCCGGCGGAAACATCGGCGCTGATCAGTTCGCGCAGCTTCGCCGGATCGGCGCCGCGTGAGGCGCCTTTGATGGGCGTGCGCACGAGATTGTCGCTCCCGATGCCGGAAAACCAAACGGCGCGGTCGATGGAGGAATGGGCTTCGGCGGAGCAATAGACGCGGAGCCGCGGCGCGCCGGATAAGCCTTGGGCGTTGCCTTTCCATTCGAGGGCCCGTTCGCGCATCGTCAGCACGGCGCAGAGCGTGGCGACGGAAGCTGTGTCATGGATGGCGCCGGCGAACGCGTCAGGCAGACCCAGCGCTTGGCGCATCCAATCACACACAACCGTTTCAAGCTCGGTCGCGGCCGGCGAGGTTTGCCAGAGCATGCACTGCGCCGCGAACGCATTAACTAGGTGCTCGGCGACGATCGAGGCAGGCGCGGCGTTGCCGGGGAAGTAGGCGAAGAAGCGCGGGTGCTGCCAATGCGTCATGCCAGCGGGGATGATGCGTTCGAAGTCGGCGAAGATGCGCTCGAACGGCTCGGCGCTCTGCGGCGGGTTTGGCGCGATTTGCGCCGCGATGGCGCCGGGCTTTAGGTTCGGCCGCACCGGCATGCCTCGCACGCGTGCGCGATAATCGGCGCCCCATTCGGCGGCCTTCACCGCCCATGCACGGAAATCTTCCATGTTTTCCTCGCGCTGGTTGCGTACTCAACGCGGAAGGCGCGCGTCGAGGAAATTCAACGTCGTCACCCAGTCTTCGCGATGGATGCCATGTCCGCCGCCGCGCATGTAGACGAGCGGTGGCGGCGCGCCGAGCAGGCGAAACGCCGGCGCCGCCGCTTCTCGCACCGCGCGCGCGCCCACCGGATCCGCCCAGCGGTCGCGGCCGGCGTCGCCAAGCAGAAGAGGCCGCGGCGCGATCAGCGCGAGCAGCTGGTGCTGATCGACGCCCGGCGCCTCGCGTGCGAAGCGCGGCGTGAACCAGTGCGGGTAGGTGCGGGTCATATGCGCAAGCGTCTCGCCTTCAAAGGCCGTCATCGGCGCATCGCCGCCGCGGCCGGATTGTAAAGACACCACCGCCGCGAAGCGGTCGTCAAACGCACCGGCGATCAGCGCTGACTTTCCTTGCCGTGATTGGCCGAACACCACAATGCGGCTTGCGTCGAAGCGCGGATCGGAGGCGATCGCCTCATATGCACGCGAGGCGACCCAGGCCCAGGCCATCAGAGCGCCGGTATCCGTCGGCGCGAAGCGCGACAACGCCGCGCGCGCTGCTTGGTCGCCGTCGGGCACGATGTCGCCCGCGTAAAGCATGGCGACGGCGTAGCCGCGTGAGGCGATCAGCTCGAAGGGCGGGCCGTTGATGTACGGGCCGAACACGCTCTTCACGATCGGATCGAGCGCCTCAATTTTGCAGAACCATTGGATGTAGCCAACGGGCGGCGCGATGGCGCGGGGCCGGCCGGGAAACGCGGCGCGGTTGCCGCAGAAATCCATCACCAGGATCACCGGCGACGGCGCGTCGTGAGCCGGGCGCGCGATGGCGAGATGGAAGTGCCCAGCTGCGCCAACTTCAACGCGCCATTGTTCGACCCGCTCGACGCCGCCCGCATGGGCCGGGGCAATGTCTTCGCGGCGCGTCACGGCCGGTGCGATGGGGGCAGGCATCGGCCCGTACACTTCGCGTTCGAACGCCCCGCGCAACCCGGCGCGCTGGTCGAGCCAGCTTTGCGCGCTCGTGTTTGCATGGAAGATTGGGGTCAGCGCCGGGGCGCGTGCATCGAGATCAACCGCGCGCCACGGGCCCGCGAGAAAGACCCAAGCGATCGCCGCGAGGATGGCCGCAGCCGCGAGTGCGAATAGAGCCAGCCCCACGCTGACGCGCATCAGGCTCGGTCTTCGATCTCGACTTCCGGCCGGTCGTCGCCCGGCGAGATTTCATCGTGCCAGCGGCCGCGCTCGTCTTCCCAGGAAATGCCAGCCGTTTCGCCGGGACGCATCTGCTCAAGCGCCACGCGCTTGGCGGCATTGTACGCAGCCTCGTGCGTCAGGAAGGACTGCGAAATCGTGTCGCCCAGCTTGAACGCC
>DASPMA010000370.1:0-3201 GCA_035627335.1 Binatia bacterium | reverse complement strand
TCGCCCGCCGCGTGATCGCAGATCGCCGCGAAGCGGAGTCGGCGAAGGCGCTCTAAGCGTGACGGCGTGCTTCTTAGGAGGTCCGACATCTTACATGCCGACAGTTCGCGCAAAGATAAGCAACAAGAGCCAAATCGTGCTTCCAAAAGAGCTTCGCGAGCGCCTTGCCGCCGGGCCAGGGGACACACTTGTGTTCCATTATGACGAGCGCGGCGTGAGGGTGGAGAAAGCGCCCCTGGACGAACATTCAGCACCTTCGATGAATGGTACGGCGCCGATGACGATGAAGCGTACCGGAACCTCTAATGAGGTTCGCGAGCATCCGCGAGCGCTCGCAAAGCCAATCTGAACGCCACGTACTTAGCCTGTCCTAACGTTGGATAATCATCCGGCACGACCCTTATTGCCTCGACTTCAAGCGACCCATTTTCCCGCGTGTTTGCCTCGGCAACGCCTGCCAATACCTCGGCGACGTACCGAGGCAGATCGAATTTGATCTCCCCATTAGACTGCTTGTCACGAAGCATTCTCTCAATTCTCGGCCCGTCATCGGGTGTTTCGCCAAATGAAAGAGCCATCCACACCGCGCCCGGGCCGGTTATGTGCGACAGGCTATACCAGGTTCGAACCTGAATTCTCTTAGCGATTTCGTCCACTAGCTCATCCACCTCAGCGTCACCGGCTCGATCGGGTTGACGAAGTCGCGCTTTTCTTCGCGGCTCTTCACCCATTCGCGCTTGAGCTTCAGGTACCATTTCGCCTGCACGTCGATATCGTCGATCCAGAGCATGGACGGGCTGTATTTCAGCCCTTCGTTCTGCAGGTCGACCATGCGCCCGTCCTGATCCAGGAATTCGCGGCCCGCTGGAATGAGGATCGGCTTGATCAGGTCGAGCCAGATCGCATCGCGCCAATACGTCACCTGCGTGATGCGGGTGGAGTTCTCGTTCTCGGGCGTGAGGCATGTCAATGTGAAGAGGCGCGACTTCGGCGTGTCCACGACCTCCCAGCGAAAGCCCGGCAGCATGAATGAGATTTCCGTCGTCACGTCGCCGCCGAACAGCCACTTGTAAGCCAGCGAGTTGGACGCGGGCGCGTGCCGCTCGATGGCCCAGCCGCGTTCGCGCGGGACGAAGCGCTTCTCTTTGAGCTTCTTGCCGGTCGAGGGCGGGCGCCACCACCATTGAGAATGCACGTAAGGCACGTGCGCCGGGTCCATCAGGCCCACGACAGCATTATCCATGTTCGCCGCGAAAATGCGGTCGATGACGAATTTCGGTTCGCTGAGCTCGCCCAGGCCGAATTCAGGCGCCGGCGGCGGCTCGCCCGCAAAGCGCGGATCGGACGACACGAACACCGTGACGACGCCGTTCGCCTCATGCGTCGGAAAATGACGCACGCGAATGCGGTTCGCTTCGTACGGCTGGCCTTTGACCAGCGAAGGAATGAGCCGGCACACGCCGTCGCCCGTGCCATAGCGCCAGCCATGATACGGGCACTCGACGGTTTGCACGCCATCCGTGGTTTCGATGCGTCCCGCCGACAACGGCACCGCGCGGTGTGGGCAGATGTCGCGCAGCGCAAACGCGCGCCCTTCCCCGTCGCGCCCGAGCACGATCGGCTCGCCCAGGATTTCGCGCCGGAACATCTCCCCGCGCTTCAGTTCGCGCGAGGTGGCGGCGAAGTACCAAAGGTCTTTGAGCAGCTCACTCATGCTTGCGCGAAATACATGATCAGGGCGATCCCGACAAAGCCCAGGCCCGCCGATGCGACGATGGCGCACACGCAAAGCGCCGCGTAGATCGCGCGTCGCAGGCGAAACTCACGCGGCCTCGCCCGGTTCAGCGCCCCGCCCAGAAAGGACAGCATCCCCATCGCGCCCAGGACGATGCCGGCCAGCGCCAGCAGATAGACGGCAAGCTGAGCGAGAAGGATCAATCAGCGCGCTGTGATCGTGACGCGGAACGTCTGCGCCGCCGGTTCGGTGCTTTCCCAAGGCCGGCGCTGCTCAAGCACCAATTCGCCCGTACCCACCGCGGTCGCCGAGAACATCAGCACTTCCCAGTGATTGCCGCCGGCGTAACCGGGCTGGCTCTGCTCAGCGATCGTGTTGCCGCCCGCCTCGCCCGCGCGCGTGATGAAGTCCGGCACTTGCGCCGGCTGCCAGACATAGCCCGCTGTCGGCACGCCTACGAGTTCGACCGCAAAGCGCTGATTGACGGCGACCTCGACGGTCTGCCCGTTCTGTTCTGCGGTGATGCGCACCGCGACGTCGTCAGGCGTAGGCGCGGGCAAGGTCTGCTGCTCTCCGCTTGCTTCCTGTTTCGGCGCTTCGTTCGGGGCGCACGCCGCGAGCGCCAGTACAAGCACAAGTGCACGCATCATTGCATTGCTCCTGCTTCCATCAGTCCAACGTAGAATCGGATCATGCGGTCATAATTGACGATCGAAATGCGCTCGTTGACGCCGTGCAGCCCCTCAATGTCCTCGTTCGAAAGCAAAATCGGCTGGAAGCGATAGACGTTCTCAGCGACATCGGAATAGTGCCGCGAATCCGTCCCCGCCAGCACAAGCCCTGGCGCCACCGGCGCGTCCGGCAGGATGTTGCGCGAAAGGGCCGCGAGCAGCGCATAGCTTGACGATGTGGTGCTGGAGATCGCCGTCGCGTCGCGCGGCTCCTCGGCCCAATCCACGGTCACGCCATCCATATTTGCCACTTCCTGACGCGCGCGGCGCAAGAGATCGTCGGCGCTGTCGCGCGGATGGATGCGGAAATTGATCATCGCCGTCGCCTCCGCCGGCAGCACGTTCGGCCGCGACCCGCCGCCGATGACCGTGGGAGCGATGGTCGTGCCGAGCAGCGCCTGGGCCGTTGCATCATTCTCGAGACGCTGGCGCAGCAGGGGGCCGAAAAGCCACTCGTTCGACACAGCCATGCGATTGGTCAGCGACAATTCCGGCGCCAAGGCGCGCATCATCGCCAGAGCCGGCCCGCCTTCGAGCCTCCGCTCGATCGGCATGCCATGGATGCGGTCCACAGCTTCCGACATTAGAGACACCGCAGTCTCGGGGGGCGGCATCGAGGAATGTCCGGGCTGCCCGATAGCGCGCACGCGCAATGTGCCCGAGCCGCGCTCGGAAATGCCTATCATCGACGCCGGCCCACCCGTCAGCGGATGACGTTCGACCGCCGCCATGCCT
>DASPMA010000369.1:0-5700 GCA_035627335.1 Binatia bacterium | reverse complement strand
GAATGGCCAAGGAAGAACTACTGGAATTTACCGGAACGGTGATGGAGCTTCTGCCCAACGCCACCTTCCGGATCGAGCTCGAGAACGGGCATCAGATTATAGGTCACACAGCGGGCAAGATGCGCAAGAACCGCATCCGTGTCCTGGCGGGCGATAAGGTGCTCGTGGAAATGAGCCCCTATGATCTGACCAAGGGGCGCGTCACGTACAGGTTCAAATGAGAAAGGGTTCGCTCGACCGCGGCGTCGTTGTGACCGGCGCCTCCACCGGCATCGGCCGCGCCGCCGTCGCGAAAGCAGTGCGCGAGGGCGCGCACGTGTTTGCCAGTGTGCGCAAGGAGGCGGACGCGGAGAGCTTGCGCGGCGAGTTCGGCGAAGCGGTGGCGCCGCTTCTGTTCGATGTTGCGGATGAAGCAGCGGTGCGCGCGGGCGCGGCGCAGGTGGCGCAAGCGCTGGGTGAACGCCGGCTGTTCGGGCTGGTGAACAATGCCGGCATCGCCGTGCCGGGACCGCTGTTGCACTTGGATACGGATGAGCTGCGCCGCCAGTTCGAGATCAATTTGTTCGGCGTGCACAATGTCACGCGGGCGTTCGCCGATGTGCTTGGCGCCGAGCCGAACCGGACCGGAAATCCTGGCCGGATCGTTATGATTTCTTCCGTCGGCGGACAGAACGGCGCGCCGTTCGTCGGGCCGTATGCGTCGTCAAAGTTCGCGCTCGAGGGCTATTCTCAGTCGCTCCGGCGTGAACTCATGCTCTACGGCATTGATGTGATCGTCATCGGCCCCGGCGCGATCGCCACGCCGATCTGGGACAAGGCCGAGCAGGGCGATCTCAAACGCTTTTCCAATACGCCCTATGCGCCGATGCTGGAGGGCGTTGCGAATTATATGCTGACGCAGGGCCGCAAGGGCCTGCCCCCCTCTGACGTGGGCGACCTGATCTGGCGCTGCCTGACCGATCCCAGGCCCAAGACCCGCTACCACATCCTCCGCAATCCCTTCATGGATCGCACGCTGCCGCGCCTGATGAACCCGCGCACGGTCGACAAGATCATCGCCAAGCGCCTGGGCTTTCCGCAGCGGCCATGACGCGCCTCATCCTCGCCAGCGCCAGTCCGCGCAGGCTGGCGCTTCTGGCGCAGATCGGCGTGACGCCGGACGAAGTCATCGCCGCCGACATCGACGAGGCGCCGCTGAAAAAGGAAACGCCGCGCGCGCTGGCGCTACGGCTCGCGTGCGCGAAAGCGGAAGCGGTGATCGCGGATGGGCGCGTGCTGGCGGCGGACACGGTTGTTGCGGTCGGTCGTCGCGTGCTGCCGAAAGCGGAGATGGAGAAGGATGCGCGCGACTGCCTGGCGCTGCTCTCTGGACGCGGGCATCGCGTCTACACGGGCGTTGCATTAAAGAGCCCCCATGGGGTGCGAACGCGGCTCGTCGAGACGCGCGTCACCTTCAAAGTGCTCTCCCGCGCCGACATCGATGCATACATCGCCAGCGGCGAATGGAAGGGCAAAGCCGGGGGCTACGCCGCGCAGGGGCGCGCCGGCCGCTACATAATCAACATCGTCGGCTCATACTCCAACATCGTCGGTCTGCCGCTATATGAGACGGCGAGCCTGCTTGAAGGCGCGCCATGAGCGAGCGGTTGGAGAAGTGGGTGGATGCAGGCATCGGCGAAACGCGGGAGGCGCTGGTGCGCGACGGCCGGCCGATTGCACTGCGCGTTGCACGCACGAGCGATGAGGGTCGCCGCGCACGCTGGGGTGAAGTGTATTGCGCACGCGTGCGCGAGGTCGATCGGCGCAGGCGCGGCGCGTTTGTCGATCTCGGTCTGCGCGACCAACAGGGATTCCTGCCGCTGGGCGAGGACGGACGCGTCCGCATGCGCCGCGAGCGCGTGGCTCTGACTGAAGGCGCGGGCGTAATCGTTGGCGTTGCGCGCGAGGCTGCGCGAGGCAAGAACCCGGTCCTGGAGCTGCAGGAGATTGGGCACGACGGCGAAGCGCCGCATAGAATCGATCGGCACGACGTAGACGATGAACTCGTCCTCGCGAAGCCCGCCGATGCGGCCGTGCGAGCGAAGCTTGACGCGGCCATCGAGGATGCGCTCGCGCGCACTGCGCCAATCCTGGACGGCGGCGCGCTCACGATTGAGCCTACCGCGGCGATGGTGGCGATCGATGTGGACGCGGGCGGCCGCGCCGGCAGCGGCGACCCCGGGCGTTTTGCGCTCGATCTGAACATTGCCGCGGCGTTCGAAGCTGCGCGCCAGATACGGTTGCGCGGCCTCGGCGGTCTGATCGCCATTGATTTTGTGTCGATGCGGGCCAAGTCGCACGGCAAGCAATTGGAGGAAGCGGTGCGCGCGGCCTTTGCTGACGATCCGTGGAGCGTTCAGTTCGGAGGGCTGTCTCGGTTTGGCGTGTTTGATCTCTCTCGCGCGCAACTGCGCACGCCGTTGCACGAACAGATGCGTGATCCGGATGGGCGGCTGAGCATCGAGACAGTCGCGCTGACGGCGCTTAGGGCGATCGAGCGTGAGGCGCGGGCGCAAACCGGCCGGCAAATCGCGTGCACCGTGGCGCCTGAGGTGAAGACGTGGCTCGACGCGGGCGAGATTGATTGGCGCAGCGAGCTTTCAAATCGCATCGGCATGCGCTGGAGCATCGACACCGCCCCCGGCCCACGCGAAAGAATTGATGCGAGGGCGCTATGAGCGCCCGCAAGTGCGTAATCTGCGGCAAGCCGCAGGACGAGAAATATCGTCCTTTCTGCTCTAAACGCTGCGCCGATGTCGATCTCAATCGCTGGTTTTCCGGCGGCTATGCGATCCCGGCGGAGGATCAGTCGGACGACAGCAGCACGCCGCCCGAGCGTCCGACGAGAGAAGAGTGACGCTCGTCGCAGAACGATAAAGGAGACGCGGAGGTCTGTGTTAAGGGCTGCGCATGCGGTTTCTTATCATCCCGTCAGTTGTTGCACTTCTCGCCGCTTGCGCGAGCACCGCTCAAGAGCAAGTAGCGAACAGCTGCGAAGCGCCGCGCTTAGTGGCGTCCGATCTTGTCGTTGGCGATGGGTCGCGAGATCGAGGCTTTCCGGGCGGCGTTAGCCTTGCCGACGTCGATAACGACGGCGATCTCGATCTAATGGCGACGGGCGGCTACAGCCCCGTCGCGAACCCGACGCCGCCGCACTACACCTATCGCGCCAATCTGCTTTATTTGAACGATGGCGCCGGCAATTTCACGCATAGCGAGCAGGCCGCGTTCACGGCTGACAACCCACACTCCGGCAGCACTTGGGGCGATGTCGATAATGACGGCGATCTCGAGGCGTTCGTTGGCGCGCAGCACGGACGGCCCGATGTTTTCTATCGCAATTTGGGCGGGGGCCGCTTAGCGCGCGAAGAATTGGGCGAAGCGACGACAACGGCGGGCAGCAATTTTTCCGCAAGCTGGGCCGACATCGACAGCGATGGCGATCTCGATCTGGTCGCCGGGGGCCCGACTTTGGAAATGCCAGCGCCATTGCTGATCTATCGCAATGACGGCGGCAATTTCGTGCGCGTCACCGAAACGCCATTAGAAAACGGCGCGTCCAACGGCGGCGCAGTGCTGTGGGCGGACTACGACAATGACGGCGATGTGGATATGTTCGTGGCAAACAGCGATATTGCGCGGCGAAGCGACATCTCGCCGGCGGCATATGAAGGCTCTCAGCTCTATCGTAACGATGGCGCCTGGAGGTTTACGCGCACGGAGGGACAGGCGTTCAGCGATATCGCGCACACGGCCGTCGGCGCGGCCGCGGGAGACATCGACGGCGACGGGGATCTCGACCTCTATGTTTCGCAGTTCGCGGGGCCAGACCGCCTCTTCCTCAACGACGGGGCCGGGCTCTTCTCGCTCGATCCGCGCTACACTGGTCCGGAGCACGAAGAACTTTCGACAGCCGCCGCGTTCGGCGACGCGGACGGCGACGGCGATCTTGATCTCCTGCAGATCGCCTACGGCGAAGGCGTCGGCTTCTGGATCAATGATGGGACAGGCGCCTTCTCGCGCTCCGGCGACGCCGCGCTCGCGGGGCGCGTGCGGCATTATTGGGGCGCCGCGTCGGGGGATATCGACAATGACGGTGACGTCGACTTCGTGCTCGGGTCATGGGGCGAAACGGCGGAGGGCGAGTACATCACGCTGCTGCGCAATGAGTCGGCGTCCTGCGGCCGTCCCTTGCGGCTCGCGTTGCGCAATCGTTACGGCGCTACCGATCCGCTCGGCGCACGAGTGACGCTGATCACGCGCGGGCCGCAAGGCGAGCGCCTTCAACTGCGGGAGGCAATGGGGCAATCCAGCATGCGCAGCCAAAGCGGAAGCGCGTTTCTGTTCAGCGTGCCGCATGGGGAACGGGTAGTGGCGGCGGAAATTCGCTGGCCCGACGGACGAGCACAGCGTGTGACGCGATTGCAGCTCGACCGACCTAACGTGATCGGCGCGGAGTGACGTCGATGGATGGGGCGGCGCGAATGCCGCGCCGTTCGAGATCGCGCAGCAGGAGGCGGATGTTTCGCGTGTTGGACTTGTTGGCCAAGTCGAACAGGTCGCCGACGAGCGGGATGGCGCCGAGCAAGCTGTCCACCAGCACGTTCCACCCCATGCGCGCCATCAGCAGCTTCGACGCGCCGAGCTGATGCGAACGAGCGATGATGTAAAGGCCGAGCGCGCCGCTGATGGTGTCGCCGACGCCGGGGACGAGGCCGACCACAGTATCGAGGCCAAAGCGCCAGCCGAGGCCGGGAATGCGCCAGCGCGTATCCAGCAGGTCCGCTAGCTTCTCGATATCGGCGGTATCGGCGACCTCGCGCGCATGCAGGATCTGCGGCGTTTCATTGCGTCCCATCCCCCGGCAACGAGGTGGACGACCTGCAAGTTCCGATCAGTCGAAGGTAGCGACGATAGGCACGTGGTCGGAGGCTTTATCCATGGCCCGCGCCGACTTGACGATCTCGACGCCCTGCAGCCGATCTGCCGCCTGCGGCGATAGCAGCAAATGATCGATGCGGATGCCGTGGTCTTTCTGCCAGGCGCCGGCCTGGTAGTCCCAAAACGTATAGCGATGCGCAGCGCCGTCGGCCTGCATGTAAGCGTCGCTGAGGCCGAGGTTTAAGAGCGCGCGATACGCCGCGCGCGTTTCGGGCTGGAACAGGGCATCGCTCGCCCACACGCGCGGATCATGGCAATCGGTGTCTCGCGGAATGACGTTGTAGTCGCCGGCTATGACGAAGCGCTCTTCGTGTTTGAGCGTCGCGCGCAGATGCGCCTGCAGCGCTTCCATGAAAGCGAGCTTGAAGGCGAACTTGTCTGTCCCGATGGGATTGCCGTTGGGCGCGTAGATGGAGGCGACACGCACCGGCCCACCGGGCGCGGCGACAACCGCTTCGATGTAGCGGGCGTGCTCGTGCTCGAGGCCAGGCAAGCCGCGGCAGACCTCTTCGATACGGTGCTTTGAGAGAATGGCGACGCCGTTATAGCTCTTTTGACCAAATGTCTCGAGGTTGAAACCCATCGCCTCGATCTCGAAACGTGGAAAACGGGCGTCTTCGCACTTGATCTCCTGCAGGCACCATACATCGGCGCCCACGTCGGCGAACAGCTTCAGCGCCGTCGGCCTGCATGTAAGCGTCGCTGAGGCCGAGGTTTAAG
>DASPMA010000368.1:0-3605 GCA_035627335.1 Binatia bacterium | reverse complement strand
AGGTCCGCTGCATCGGCGTGGACCAAATCACTTGGGGCTTCTTCTTTTTCGTCTTAGCCATGCTAGCCTCAGAGATGCACCGTCGCGGATGACCACATGTCCTCGTATGTCTTCGAAGTGGCAGCGAAGGCATCCGTGACTTGATATAGCGAGATCGGAGACTTGCGCGGACCATCCTTGAATGAGCCACCGGAGTGATAGCAAGCACTGCGGTCTATGAAGACGAATCGATCATGGAAGTTCGGCGCTTCTCGCACTTCGATTTCCGTTCCGTGCTGGCCGACGAAGGCTTTGACGGCTGGGAGCAATGCCGCGATCTTATCGCGAGCCATAAGGCGAACGTGCGTCCCCGTCGCAACGTGGGGAAGATAGCGCGCCACAAACTCCGCATCTAAGTAGCGATCAACGAAGAAGACATCAGAGCGAGCACCTTCGATTATCTTTCGCATCTCGTCGAAGTAATCGAACACAGCGCCTTGATTGGCGACAATGGCAATTGGACCGACGGTCTGCGAGCGCAGGGCAAACCGGCCCTCGTGGATAAGCGATACCAATCGCTTGTACCCGATGTCGAAATCGCGCGCGCCGCCGGCATCGATCTGCGCGAAGGCGGAATCGAATGGCACTGTCTTTAGAAGCTCCCAAGCTTCAACTAGCGACCTGGCGCGGCCTCGCCATGACAAGACGTGCTCAGCGAAGTGGTTAAGTTCGTTGCGCGGCGGCATAGTCCGCAGCAGGTCTTCGAATTCCGCTAGCAACTGCTCTTTGTTCATTAGGTCCACGTCCGATCGCCGGAGCTTGGACCATGAATCCAGACGTTTCCGATTCGTGCTAGTGCTGGGGACAACGTTTTTGGCAAGGGGCTTTGCTTGAAATCGGTCGTTGCGCGCTTGGGCTGAAGTTACGCGCGTGCTAGGCCGCGCCTCATGCGTACACTTGCTCTTGCGATCTCGTTCGCCCTCGCCGCCTGCGCTTCCGGCGCTACCACCGCAACCAGTCCGCCGGTCTCCACCGCCGGCATTGCGCCGGCTTGGGATGCGGGGCGGATCGAGCCGATCCTGGCGCGGACGCAGCGGCTGCATCTGGCGGCGGATGTGTCGGCGCTGTCAGCCGGCGAACAGGCGGCGGTGCGCGAGCTGCTCGCGGCGGGCGAGCGCATGCATCAGCTTTACATCGGTCAGCGACATCCGCAGGCGCGCGCGGCGGCGGCCTATCTTGACGCGCATCCCGAGCTCTCCGGCGAGCGCGATCTGTTTCGGCTGAACTCCGGGCCGATCGCCACCACGCTCGACAATACGCGCGAGGCGTTCCTGACGGTGACGCCGGAGACGCCGGCGCGGAATATCTACCCCGCTGGCACGACGCGCGAGGCGTTCGATGCGTTTCTCGCGGCGAACCCGGCGCGGCGCGATGAGCTGATGGACGATCGCAGCTTGGTGTGGGCGGCGACGCCGGAGAACCGCGCGCGTGCGGCGGCGGCGCTGGAGCTTTATCCTGCGCTGGCGACGCTGCATCCAGGCTTGGCCGAGCGGCTGCGGACGAGCGAAACGTATCTGGCTGTGCCCTACTCCGTCGCGTACGCGGAGGACATTGCGTTTATCTATGACCGGCTGAATGCGGCGGCGGCTTATGTCGAGGATGGGGATGCGGCATTCGCGCGCTATTTGCGCTTGCGGGCGCGCGATTTGCTGGCGGACGATTACGAAGGCGGCGACGCAGCTTGGGTAACGGGGGATTTCACCGGCAATCTGAATGCGCAGATTGGTTCTTACGAGACCTATGACGACGCGATGTATGGCGTGAAGACATTCTTCTCGCTGTCGCTCTTGGTGCGCGACCGGGCGCGGAGCGCAGAATTGCAGGAGGCGCTGGAGGACATTCAACGCGTCGAGGATGCGTTGCCGTACGAGTCGGACCGCGAGGTGCGAAGCGACATTCCGGTCGGCGTCTACAATATCATCGCCGACTTCGGGCAGGCGCGCGGGGCGAACACGGCGACGATCCTGCCGAACGAGGCGTATCTGGCGCGCCAGTACGGGCGCACGATTCTGATGCGCGGCAATATTCTGCTGAACGAGGAAATCTTCCAGGAGACGCACCGCGCGTTCGCCGCGGCGGTGGTGGACGGGCAAGGCAACGATCTGACGCCGGAGGGCGGCTTCTATCGCACGCTGTGGCACGAGATCGGACATTATCTCGGCGTCGATCAGACGACGGATGGGCGCGAGTTGGATGTGGCGCTGGAGGATACGGCTGATCTCTTGGAAGAGATGAAGGCGGATTTGGTGTCGCTGACGTCGGCGCGCATCTTGAACCAGCGCGATCGCATAACGGATGCGCAGCTGCGCGGAATCTATGCGTCGGGCATTCGCCGCGTGCTGCAGAAGAACCGGCCGCGGCGCGAGCAGCCGTATCAGACCATGCAGCTGATCCAATGGAATTGGTTCATGGAGCATGGCGCGCTGCGGTTCGAGAACGGGCGGCTGCGGATTGACTACCGGCGCTATCCGGACGCGGTGACGAGCTTGCTGCGTGAAGTGCTGGCGATCCAGCGCGCGGGCGACCGGGCGCGAGCGAATGCGTTCGTCGATCGCTGGACGCAATGGCGGCCGGATCTGCACGAAGTGATCGCGCAGCGCATGCGCGAAAGCGAGCGCACGCGGTTCACGCTGGTGACGTACGAGGCGCTGGACGGGCCGCGGGGAAACTGAGGCAGAATTGATGGAGCGCGACGCAAAGCCCGAAACCATCTGCGCGCAAGGCGGCGGCGCGCACGACGAGGCGACGGGCGGCGTTGCGCCGGCGATTCAGCCGTCGACGACGTATGTGCGCGGGGCGGACAACGAACTCGTCACGGAGAATTTCTACAGTCGTTATTCGGCGCCGAATGTGCGCCAGGCGGAGGCGGCGATTGCTCGCCTGGAAGGCGCGGCGGATGCGCGGCTGTTCTCGTCGGGCATGGCGGCGGCGCTGGCGGTGTATCGGCGCTTGCCGCCAAGCGCGCACGTGGTGGCGACGAAGCGCGGATATTTTTCCATCGTGGCGTGGCTGGCCGAGCAGCATGAGCGCGGCGCGCTGAGGGTGTCGTTCTTCGATCCGCGCGAGCCGGAGACGTTGGCGACGCTGGTGCGCAAAGGCGAGACGCGGCTGGTTTGGATCGAGACGCCGGTCAATCCGGTGTACGAGGTGGTCGATATTGCAGCGGCGGCCGAGACGGCGCACGGCGCTGGCGCTCTGCTTGCGGTGGACTCGACGGCGGCCTCGCCCATTCTGCAGCGGCCGATCGAGCATGGCGCCGACATCGTGCATCATTCGGCGACGAAGTATCTCAACGGGCATTCGGACGTGCTCGCGGGCGTCTTAGCGATCCGCGATGCGAGTTTGCCGATCTGGGCCGACATTCACGAGGAGCGCAAAATCGGCGGCGCGGCGCTGGGCGCGTTCGAGGCGTGGTTGTTGCTGCGCGGCTTGCGCACGCTGCATCTGCGCGTGCGGGCGGCGAGTGAAAATGCGATGGCGGTGGCGCTCAAGCTGCAGACGCATCCGGCGGTGGAACGCGTGACCTATCCTGGTCTGCCGAACCATATGCAGCACGTGATTGCGTC
>DASPMA010000367.1:0-2218 GCA_035627335.1 Binatia bacterium | reverse complement strand
GCTGACCGAGCTCAGCCACCGCTTCCTGGCGGACGTGGTCTCAAACCGCGGCGGCGTGCTCAACGTCGCCTCCACCGCCGCCTTCCAGCCCGGCCCGCTGATGGCGAACTATTACGCGTCGAAGGCCTACGTGCTCTCCTTCTCCGAAGCGATCTGGGAAGAGGCGCGCGGCACCGGCGTGCACGTGAGCTGCCTTTGCCCTGGCCCCACGGTTTCCAAATTCCGCGAACGCGCCGGGACCGGCAAAACGCGCCTCGCGCAAGCGAGCAAGGTGATGGCGTCAGCGCCCGTCGCGCGCATGGGCTACGAAGCCTGGAAACGCAATCAGCGCGTCATCGTCACGGGCGGGCGCAACGCGTTCCAAGCCGGTCTGGTCAAATACATCCCACGCGAGGCGCTGCTTAAAATGGTCCGAAACATTCAGTCCCCGGCGACCTGAACCATGAAGAATACCGCACGAGCCGCGGCGAACTGGCAGCGCATCTACGCCATGGCGTTTGCGGGCGTTTATCCGCAATACGTCAAGAAGGCGGAAGCCAAGGGACGCACCAAGGCGGAAGTCGACGAAATCATTCGCTGGCTGACGGGCTATCGTCAGGCGTCGCTGGACGCGCACCTGAAGAAGCAAACCAGCGTCGAGGATTTCTTCACGCAAGCGCCCAAGCCCAACCAAGCGCGCGCATTGATCACCGGCGTTGTCTGCGGCGTGCGCGTCGAGGACATCGAAGATCCGCTCATGCGGGAAATCCGCTACCTTGACAAACTCATCGACGAACTCGCCAAGGGCCGGCCGATGGAGAAGATTCTGCGGAAGTAGTTTGCCGCTTGCGGGCGCGAGCTATCTTCACCGTGAGGGAGGGAAGCGATGAGCTATGCCGTCGGCCCTGGCGACCTCGTTCTTTGCGTCAACGCGGCGCCGAACCATGTGACGGGAGAGCCGGTGCCGCTCGTTGTTGGCGAGACCTATACGGTCGCGGCCGTGATGGAATTTGCGTGTCCCTGCGGACGCTCCGATGCTCTGCTCGATGTGGGCGTTGACTTCGCATGGTGTCAGACGCGCTTCCGGCTCCTGCCCAAGCCGAAGTTCATGGCAGAACCCAAGGCGCAAAACGTCTCCGCTCCTAAGGAGAAAGAGCCGGTGCGGTGAGCGTCGAGTTGTCGATGAACTTGTTTTTCTTTGCAGCGGCCTTCGCGCTCGCTACCTTCTCCGCATGAGCCTCCACGGAACCTACGACGACAACAACCTGTTCGCAAAAGTCCTGCGCGGCGAGATTCCGGCCGTGAAGGTCTATGAGGACGGCGACGTGCTCGCCTTCATGGACATCTTCCCGCAAACGCGCGGCCACCTCCTCGTCGTCCCGAAGAACGTCAAAGCGCGCAACTTCCTCGAATTGCCCGAAGAGAAAGTCGCGCCGCTGATGGCGCAGGTGCACCGCCTCACCAAGGCCGCCGTGAAAGCGCTGAAGCCCGACGGCGTCACCGTCACGCAGTTCAACGGCGAGGACGCGGGCCAGACCATCTTCCACCTGCATTTCCACATCATTCCGCGCTACGCCGGCCAACGGCTCGCGGGCCACGGCCACGGCAACAAGGCCGACATCGCCGAGCTGCAAAAGCTCGCCGCGGAGATCGCGGCGGCGCTATGAGCGCACTGATCGTCCGCTTCACGCGGCTCAACCCGACGCACCATCGCTTCGAAGCAATCCGCGCTGACGGCACGCGAGAAACGCGGGAGTTCGAAACCAAGAGCCTCCTTCTGCACGATCTCGTCCACTTCGCTGTCGAGAGCGAAGCGAAGTTGCGTGGCGGTTTTTACGGCACCATGGCCGAGAGCGCCGATTACAGCGCGCCGCGTGAAGGCAGCGAAGCGATGCAGATCGAATCCGTCGTGGGCCCGCTTCAGGGTGCGCTTAAGGGCGAGATTGATCCCGGAGCCTTCGTCGCGCGGCGCCGCGCCGCGCAACTAAGCACGGAATCGCAATCTCCCGATTGGCTGACGCCCGAGCTGATCGCACGTGTGCTGGAACGCTTGCGTCAGCTGCAAGGCCGGTGGCGGGCCACGCCATTCGGAGAGACGATGGAATTGCGCTTCGATCCCTGAGCGCTCAGGGAATGAACCGGTCCTCGGGCACAACGCAGGCGGGCGCCGGTTCCAGTTCGACGCCGTGCTGCTCGCGCGCCAACATTCCTCGAAACCGAACAATAGCAGATCTCGATT
>DASPMA010000366.1:0-3083 GCA_035627335.1 Binatia bacterium | reverse complement strand
GGTTCGCGGTCCACCGTGAACGTGACGGTCTGCCGTCCGCTACGCACAGGACGGCGCTCGAATGCGATCACATCATCTGACGAGAAGGCTCCCTGGCCCGGCTCGGCGGTGAAAATACCGAACTCGAACTCTTCCTCGAGCGGCGCCTCGGTCTCGGCGCCTTCGCCGTCCGCGTAGAGCTTTCGCGCCTCCACGACCATCGAGACATCCCAGCGTCCGTCCGCGCGCGGGGCAACTGACGCCGAGATAACGCGCGCATCATAAAGCGTGATGCGTTCGAACATGTCTGTGATCAGCGCCTGGTGCGCGGGGTTGTCGCCGACTTCCTCGCGCAGGATGCGGACGAAGTCGCTTGAGCGCGGATATGGCGCGCCGCGGAAGGCGAATTCCTGCAGCAGACGCTGCAAGGCGCGATTCACTGGCCCTTCGCCCACCTCGTTGCGCAGGAAGTACATCGTTACCCCGCCCTTGCGGTAGTGGATGTAGGCCTGGTTCTCGACGCGCATCAGCGGCAACTCCTCAATCACTTCGCCGCCGCGCGAGCGCAGGTAATTGTCCAGCTCCTGGCGAAGGAAGCGGCGCACCTGATCGGGGCCTAATATTTCCTCCATCACCAAGAGCGCGGAGTAGGATGCGAATGTCTCCGACAGCATGGTCGAGCCCTGCATGTCGGCGCCGATGATCTGGTGCGCCCACCATTGGTGTGCGATTTCGTGCGCCGTCACGTACGTGACGTAATCCACTTTCTCCGTTTCGCGCTCGGCCGTAGCGTCATCGTAGCGGGCGATGAAGCCGATGCCTTCGGAATACGGCACGGTGTTCGCAAAGGACTGCGCGAACGTGGCGTAGGCCGGGAATTCGAGGATGCGCATCTGCCGGAACTGGAACGGCGTGAATTCGCGCGTGAAAACGTCGAACGACACCTTCATCGCGCGCATCATGCGCTCGACATTGTAGGGATGGCGGCGGTCGTAATAGACGGCGAGCTCAACGTCGTTCCAGCGATCGCGTGCGACCTCGTAATCGGCCGACTGGATCGAGAAGAAATGCATGATCGGCGCCTCGGTGCGGAAGCGGGCGGTCGTGCGGCCGTTGAGGGTTTCGCGCGACACTTCGTAACCGGGCGCGATCGGAATTTGACCCTCGTCCGTGGTGACGGTGATGTCGGCGTTCACCCAATCGGCGTCGTGACGCAGATACTGGAATTGGCGCGCCGCGTCGTCCTCCAGCCGCGCCATCCGGAGATCGGGCTCGAGACCGTAACGGCGGCGGCGCGTGCGATCTTGCAGGAGGCCGCTGCGATCGAAGCCCAGCACCGGCGCAAGCATGCGGTCGTTCATGAAGGTGCCGTTGTTGTTAACCGGGATCGCCGCGCCGGAGTTGGTGAAGCCCGGCGCCTCAAAGCGCGTCGTGAAGCGAATCTGGCGGCGCTCGTTCGGCTGCATCGGCGTTGCGAAACGCCAGATTTGAAACGGGAAAGCCTGCTCGTGCTCGGCGAAATCCTCCGCGAGCGTCGCGCCATCGATCTCGACATTGTCGAGCTCGAGCTGGTCCGGCCACATCAAGTGAATTTCGGAGAGCGGCGCACCGGTGCGGTTCTCGATCGTGTACGACCCGGTCGTCACCGCGCGGTGCTCGCGCGGGAAAACTTGCACGTTCAAAACAACGTCGGTGACCTTGGGCTGCGGCGCGTCTTCATATTGCAGCAGCGCACGCTCCATGTCCGCCAGACGCGCTTCCTGTGCGAGGTTGGAGCGATAATCGTTGAGGACGTTGGTGTTGTAGTAGATCCAGCCGCCCACGCCTGCAAAGCTGACGAGCAGGATGGCCGCAAACACCCCTGCCGGGCCGGCCAATCGCCGCGGCAAGCGCGCCAATTGCGGCAAAAGGCGTGAGTCGGCGCCGCGCCGCCACAGCGAATAGCTAAGCACGACCAGGAAGAGCGCGAACAGCGACCAATAGAGCTGGAACCACGCCGCGCCGATCCAATAATGACTGTTCTCGTTCATCTCGGACAGCGGCGTGCCTGGCGTGCCGCCATAGAGGTAGAGATTGTGGTCGAAGCCCAGCTGGGACAGCGTGATGACGCCGATCAAATAGATCAGCATGATGCCCCAGCCGAAGAATTTGTGCGGCGTGATCACCTGCGCGAACACGGCGAGGGCCGCGAACGTGAAGCAGGAAAAGAATGCAGGCAGCGCGTACCAAGCAAAGTACTGGCCGATATCGATCGCGGCGAAGCCCTTCATGGCCTGAACGAGGACGCCCGCCAAGACGCTGACGGCAATGCAGGCAGCGAGCACCGCGAATAGCGCCAGCACTTTCGGCGCGACGAAGGTCCAATCCGACGCAGGCGTCGTGTCGACGATTTCGTGCATCCGCTTTTCGCGGTCGCGCCACACGAGCTCGCCCGCGTAATATGTGGCGATGATGATCGGAAAGAGCGTGAACGAACCGAGCAGCGCCTGCGCCATCAGCATGGTCACGGGATAGACAGTAATGTTGCCGGCAATGCTGTCGGCGTACCAGAGGCCGCCATAGGCGTTCAGCAAACCAACCATCAGCAAGACGATGAAGGCGGGGCCGGTCATCACGTAGCCAAATTCGAAACGGGCGCGCGCAAGCGTCTGCGCCCAGCCCGCTGCGGCGCTGAAGTTGCGGCGCGCCGCGTGACCGGCCGTAGTGACGACGATGTCGGCAGGCGTCTGCGCTTCGAGCTTGGCGCGCTTGCGGCTGGCCTTGGAGCCTTTGCTGGAGAACGAGAAGATGAAGTACGCCGCGACCAGCGAGGCGACGGCGACGCTCATCCAGATGGCGCGATTGATCAGCCATTCCCCGGCAATCGGCGGCAGCAGCGTATTGCGCTCCGCGGCGGTCCAATAGCGGGTCTCTTGGAAAATCGCGCCGATGCCATAGGGCTCGAGCAACGTAACGATGTCTTCGTATTCCGGCCGACTGAAAATGCCGCTCATCACGAAATAGAGCACCAGAAAGACGACGAGGCCGATATAGCTGCCCATCATCGAACGCGTAACGGTGGCAAGCGCGAAGAACATGCACGCGCACAGGAAGAGGGTCGGCAC
>DASPMA010000365.1:0-11960 GCA_035627335.1 Binatia bacterium | reverse complement strand
CTTTGGGCCGGGCGCGGCGCGGCGGGGCTCCATATCGACACCGGCATGAACCGGCTCGGGCTTGGCCCGGAAGAATTGCCGCACGCGGCGGTGGCGTTGAAGGACACCGGGCTTGCGCTGGTGATGAGCCACCTCGCCTGCGCATCCGATCTGAAGCACCCCTTCAACGCGGTGCAGCTCAGGCGCTTCATCGATGCGGCCACGCTTTTCCCGAAGGCGCCGCGCAGCCTCTCCTCCACCGGAGGCGTGCTCATTGGGCCGGACTATCATTTCGATCTCGTCCGCCCCGGCATAGGCCTTTGCGGCTCGGGCGGGCTCGATGACGACAATCCGGCGCTTTCGGTCGCCGCGACGATCGAAGCGCCGATCCTGCAAGTGCGCGATGTCGAGCCGGGCGAAACGTTCGGCTATGGCGCAACCTTCACCGCGACGAAAAAGATGCGTGCTGCAACGGTCGCACTCGGTTACGCGGACGGCTACTTGCGGTCGCTCTCCGGGCGCGGCTATGGCTTCTTCGCGGGCGCCAAGCGCGCTCTGCTGGGGCGGGTGTCGATGGACTTGGTCATCCTCGATGTGACGGGATGCGCGGAGGCGCAGCCCGGCGCGATGGTGGAATTCCTAGGCGCAAACGCGCCGCTCGAAGAGATCGCCGCGCTCTCCGGCACGCTGCCGTATGAGATTCTGACGACGTTCGCGGGGACGGTGCGCAAGACGGGGCAGCGGCCGTGACACTCGATCCGCAGCGGACCGCCGGCTTCCAGCCGGCAAGGTGTTTCGATTCTCATTGGCCTCACCGGTTGAAACAAAAATGCCGGCTGGAAGCCTGCGGTCCGCTGTTGCGCCCATGAATCCCTTCGCAGCAATCGGCCGCGCTGTTCTCGCCATTCTGGCTGAGACGGGACGCTTCTCCGCGTTCGCCGGACGCGCGATCGCGGCGTGCTTTTCGCCGCCGATGTTTGTCGGCCAATTCGCACGCCAGTGCGCGCAGATCGGCTATTTCTCACTGCCGGTCGTCGGCGTGACGGCAGTGTTCATCGGCGCGGCGCTGGCGCTCAACATCTATGTCGGCGGCGCGCGCTTCAACGCCGAACAATTCGTGCCCAACATCGTCGTGCTCGGCATAACGCGCGAGCTCGGCCCCGTGCTTGCGGGGCTAATGCTCGCCGGCCGCGTCAGCGCCGGCATCGCCGCTGAGATCGGCACCATGCGCGTCACCGAGCAAGTCGATGCGATGACCACGCTCTCGACCGATCCGTTTCGCTTCCTGATAGCCCCGCGCGTGCTGGCGGCGACTTTGTGCCTACCGATCCTCGTTGTCGTCGCCGATATAATCGGCGTGATGGGCGGCTATCTCGTCGCGGTGAACAGCCTCGACTTCAACGGCGCGACTTATCTGCGCAACACGTTCGAATTCATGGAGCCGCAGGACGTCATCCTCGGTCTGGTGAAGGCGGCGGTGTTCGGCTTCATCATCGCCGCTGTCGGCTCCTATCAGGGCTATCACTCCAACGGCGGCGCGCTCGGCGTGGGCCGCGCTGCGACGAACGCGGTGGTCGGCGCCATCGTGCTGATCTTGGCGGTGAACTATCTCATCACGGCGTTTTTCGTGGAATGACACAGGCCACTCACACCACGCGAGTCATTCCAGACGCGCGGAGCGCGATCTGGAATCCAGAGGCCAACGCACCGCGCTTCGTCACCCCCTGGATTCCAGATCGGCCTTTGGCCGTCTGGAATGACTCAGGTGTGCGTTGGGTGTCGCCATGACGCCCAAACTCGCTCTCGTCGCCCTCAAGAAAAAGCTCCGCGGCCGCCAGGTGCTGGATGGCGTGAACATCGACGTCGCGCCGGGCAAATCGCTCGTAGTCATCGGCGGCTCCGGCGTGGGCAAATCCGTCACGCTGAAATGCGCGCTGGGCCTCATGAAACCGGACGCGGGCCAAGTGCTGGTCGACGGCGCCGACATCACGCGCATGCCGCCGGAAATCCGTCAGCGCGTGATGCGCAAGTTCGGCATGCTGTTCCAGGGCGGAGCGTTGTTCGACAGCCTCACCGTCTGGGAGAACATCGCCTTCCGCCTCATCTACGCCGACAAAGT
The DNA here is from genome assembly GCA_035627335.1 of Binatia bacterium. GTDB lineage: Bacteria > Pseudomonadota > Alphaproteobacteria > Caulobacterales > Aquidulcibacteraceae > Vitreimonas. The sequence continues at coordinate 9,862 of DASPMA010000365.1, read as the reverse complement.
GAACCGCACTGAGGCGCGCGAGCGCGCGATTCTGACGATGCGCAAAGTGCGGCTCGCGCCAGAGTTCGCCGACGTGCGCCCCATCGAACTCTCCGGCGGCATGCAGAAGCGCGCGGGCCTTGCGCGGGCGATCATCGCCAAGCCCGACATCCTCTTCTTCGACGAGCCCACCACCGGCCTCGATCCCATCACCGCCGACGCCATCAACGACCTCATCGTGGAGATGTCGAAAGAACTCGGCTGCGCCGCCGTCTCGATCACCCACGACATGGCCTCAGCCCGCAAAATCGCCGACGAAATCGCGATGTTGCACGCCGGCAAGATCGTCTGGCGCGGGCCGGCGAGCGCCATCGACAATTCAGGCAACGCCATGGTCGATCAATTCGTCGCCGGCCGTGCCGATGGGCCGATACAGGCCGTGGTGTAACCGCACCGCGCTGATAAACTCCGACCATGGAGCCGAAGCCGCCCTCGCGCCCGCCGCACTATGGCGACAACGAGATGTACGGTTGGCCGGTGCGCGATTGCGCGCGCAACCTGATCAGCACGCTCTCCGGTTGGACGAGGGACCCAGTCGAGTTCAAGGGCGATGCGAACGGCCGCATCTGGCATTTCCAGGGCGACAGCGCCGGACGTGCGCAGCTGCTGTTCGAATCCGATCATGGCCCCGGCGCGATCGAACTTAGCATCGATGAAACAAACTGGGTGCGCGCAGAGGTGTTCGTCGGCAACGCGTTGAAGCTGCGCGTCTGGATTGACGACCCGTACGAAGAAAAAGAATTCTGGCCCGACGGCGCTGACGGCGTCATTCCGCCAAATGGCGATCCGCCTGGCCGCATCTCCAAGCGCGGGCGCTGGTTGCAGCTCCGCGCCGCGGATTTTTCGGGCGTGACGGACAAGGGCAACGGCTTCTGGAGCGTTGAGGACACACTCGGCTAGTCATCACCGGCATTGAAATGTCCTCCCGCGCGCGCGATCTCTGCGTTGAGCCGCTGACAGGAGCAGGCGATGGCCGCGCAATCGAGGATGGTCGAACTGGGCTCCACTGCGCCCGATTTTACGCTGCCCGATGCCGCCGGCGGCGCCTGGGCGCTTGCGAAGGTCGCCGGCGACAAGCCCGTGCTGGTCGCCTTCATCTGCAATCACTGCCCCTACGTCGTGCACATCGCCGACGCGTTTGCGAATTTCGCGCGCGAGTATCAGGACAAGGGTCTCGCCGTCGTCGCCATCGGCGCCAACGACGTGCGCAGCCATCCGCAAGATGGGCCTGACAAGATGGGCGAGTTCGCCCGCGCGCATAATTTCACCTTCCCGTATCTCTACGACGAGACTCAGGAGACGGCGAAAGCGTACGGCGCGGTTTGCACGCCCGACCTCTTCCTGTTCGATGCGAACAAGAAGCTCGTCTATCGCGGCCAGTTCGACAGCACACGCCCCGGCCGCGGCGCGCCCACCGGCGCCGATCTGCGCGCGGCTGCCGACGCCGTGCTCGCAGGACGCAAGCCTAGCGCGGACCAAACGCCGAGCGTCGGTTGCTCAATCAAGTGGAAGCCGGGAAACGCACCGGAGTAAAGGAGCGCGGGTCTTCAGACCCGCATCTGCTCCGGCGTGTGGTGATATGCGGGTCTGAAGACCCGCTCTCGTTTAGGAGCAGCGCATCGCCGTTGTTTCGCGCGGCTCTTCGCCTGCGCCGTTGACCACGACTTCCAGCGCCTCATCGCTCGACGCGCGCACGTCGATCGTCAGCGTCACCGGTTCACCCGGATCTTCCTCAACGCCCATCTCGCGGCGCACGAGATCGAGCACGATCTGGTTCTGCCGGTTGATGCTCCACGTGCCCGTGCCCCATTCGTCGTAGAACGCCGTGTTGTCGGGCCTGAGGCCCATCCCGTCGCCAGACGCGCAAGAGCCGTCAAATGACCAAGTGCCGATAATGGTTTCGTGATCCAGGCGCGGAGGCGGCGGCGCTTGCGTCTTCGCCGGCGCTGGCGCCGGTTCAGGCGCAGCCTTCGCTTTCTGCGCCGGCGGGTCGCAGGCGGCCGCGAACATGGCGGCGATCGCGCAGAGGATCAAACGCAACTTCACGCGCTCTTCACCACCACGACTGACGTCTTCATGCAACCGTTCAGCCGGGCCGGGTCTCGCCCGTTCCCTTGCCTGCGCGGGTTTCCGGGGGCGGCGTCACGCCTTCCTCGGCGCTGTGCCAGAAGTCGCGCAGAGGCTGCGGCAACGCATCCTGCACTTTGTCGATCTGGCCGCGTGAGACATGGCGCGAGAGCGTCGCGAACACCGCACGCGCCGCCTCGCGCGGATCGACGGGGCGATTGTCCTGCAACTCAGCGGCGATGCGCTCGATGAACAGCTCCAAGTCGCGGTCGCGCAGCGGCTGCGCCGCGGGCCGGAACTGATCGTAATAGGCGCCGCGCACAAGAAGGGGCAGATCCGCGCCGAGGTGCGCTGCGAGTTCTACTGGAAGCTGGTCGCGCAGGTTGCGCAAGACCACGCCAAGCACCCTCCAGCTCAGTTGCCTATCCGGTATCAGCTGCTCGCTGATTTCATTCAGCCAAATGTGCGTGGTCTGCAGCGTCTTGTCGAAGACATCCAAGCCTTGAGCGCTCATGGCTTCCTCCATGGGACAAGGAATTAGCCTGCAGCCGCGGCGCCTCAACGGCGGTACTGGCAGAATCGTGAGCGGGTCCGTACGCTCGGAACATGGCCAAGCCGGATCACATCTTCACCTGCCAGGCCTGCGGCGCGATCTGGCCGCGCTGGCAAGGCAAGTGCGACGCGTGCGGCGAGTGGAACACGCTCGTTGAAGAAGCGGCGCGTCCGGTGGTGCCGGGCTCGATGGCCGCGCCGACGGGCAAGAAGAGCAAGGCTGTCGCCTTCGTGCAGCTCACCGGCGAGAACGAGCCGCCGTCGCGTTTGGCGACGGGGATTTCGGAATTGGATCGCGTCTGCGGCGGCGGGCTTGTGCCAGCGTCCGCCATCCTCATTGGCGGCGATCCGGGTGTTGGCAAATCCACTTTGCTGTTGCAGGCGGCTGCGTCGCTGGCAAAGCGCGGCGCCAGCGTTGCGTACGTGACAGGCGAAGAAGCGGAAGCGCAGGTGCAGGAACGCGCACGGCGCTTGAAGGCCGCCGATGCGCCCGTGAGCCTCGCGGCGGAGACCGATCTGCGCAAGATCCTTGAAGGACTGAAAGCGCTGAAGCCCGACGTCGTTGTCGTAGACTCCATTCAGACGCTCTGGGCCGATGGCGTGGAAGCTGCGCCCGGCACGGTCGCGCAAGTGCGCGCGTGTGCGCACGAACTGGTGCGGTTCGCGAAGAAGAGCGGCGCGGTGCTTATCCTGGTCGGGCACGTGACCAAGGACGGACAAATCGCCGGTCCGCGCGTTGTCGAGCATCTCGTCGACGCCGTGATCTATTTCGAGGGTGAGCGGGGTCTGCCGTTTCGGATCCTGCGCGCCGTGAAGAACCGTTTCGGCCCGACGGACGAAATCGGCGTGTTTGAGATGGTCGAGCAAGGTCTGGTGGAAACGCCCAACCCCTCGGCGCTTTTCCTTGGCGGGGCGGGTGAGCGGCCCTCGGGCGCTGCTGTGTTCGCCGGCGTCGAAGGCTCTCGGCCGGTGCTTGTGGAAATCCAAGCACTGGCGGCGCCGACCGCGTACGGCACGCCGCGCCGCGCCGTCGTCGGTTGGGACTCCGCGCGGCTCGCCATGATTCTGGCCGTGCTCGAAACGCGCTGCGGGCTCTCATTTTCCGGGCGCGATGTCTATCTCTCTGTGGCAGGCGGCTTGCGCATTACTGAACCTGCCGCCGATCTCGCCGTAGCCGCGGCCCTCGTCTCCGCGCTTGCGGATACGGCTCTGCCCAAAGACTGCGTCGTCTTCGGCGAGGTCGCGCTCTCAGGCGAGGTGCGATCGGCGGGCCGCAGTGACTTGCGCCTAAAGGAAGCCGCGAAACTCGGCTTCGATCAGGCCTTCGCGCCGCCGCAAAAGAAGAACGGCGGCGGCGGCGTAAAAGTGAAGCCCATCGCCCATATCGCGGACCTTGCGGCCGCTTTAGGGGCGACAATCGAGACTTAGACGACCTTCAGGCCTTGCATGTGCATGCGCTTAGTCAGCTGCATGTTCTCTTCGTCGCTCATCCGCGTGCGGAAAGCCGGAAAAATCTCCTGCTCCTCTTCGCGGATGTGTTCATCGAGCGTCTGCTTGAATTGCTGCAGCCGCGCCAGCCAGGCAGGATCGCTCGCCTTGATGTCGAAGGTGAGTTCCGAAAGGAAGGTTTTTACCTCGAAGTGATCCTGGAAGAGGTGCTGGGCCTGCTCCTCGTTCACCCGGCGCAGAGCCGGATAGATCACCATTTCTTCTTCCATGGCGTGACGGGTGAGCGCGTGATCGATCGCAAGCAGACCGGATTTGCGCTTGCCGGCGTCTTTCTCCGTGGTTTGCAGCAGCGCGTCGAACATCTTGGACACCGCACGGTGCTCCAGCGTCAGCGCATCGACCCAATCCTTCGTGCCGATCGCCTCGGCCCCCTGCATTGCAAGTTTTCTCGCCGGATTTGCCAACAACGCGCCGGCCGCAAAGCCCAAGCCGGCCGAAATCGCCATCTCGCCCATACGATTGCGTTCCATGAGGTCCTCCGGTGCTGAATGAAATCGTAACACCGGACCGGCGCGGCATGTTTCGCGCTGGTCATCACATGGACGGAGATTTAGCGGCGCGCCTCAACTGGCCAGACAATCGGGACTCTTACCCCCGTTCTCGCGGAGGTAGCCGACATAGTATTCGCCCATTTGCACCGCCGCCGTGCGCGAACGGTCGTCGCTGAGGAACTGCGCGACGCCATCGCGCCAGCCGTTCGCACACTGCGACGCTTCGGCGGTGCTGTTCACGCAATCGATGAACGCGCCATACGCCGTGCGCCAAGTTGCGAATTGTTCGCGAGTCATCGGCTCGCCGTGGCCGGGCACCGCTGTGCGAAACGGCGTGGCCCACACCTCGTCCAGCGCCGCGCGCCAACGTTCAGGGCAAGCTGTCTCGAAGAACGGCGTGGGGAACGTGACGAGATCGCCGAGCGCGACCACGCGGGAGCGGCGATCGTAAAGCCAGATGTCCGCGTCCGTTACGGCGCCGTCGGTGATGTGAACGTCGAGGCGGCGGCGCGCAAAGTTGTAGCGCCCAGAGCGCTGCATGGAGACGTCCGGCCGGAGGATGGATGAGTTCTCCATCGTCGCGAGGAATATCTGCACCTCTTCGCGCTGCACGTCGGTAATCTCGCTCCCGCCCAGCATGGCTCGCGCGCCTTCGAGATTGCGAACGAGGAAACCCCCGGGCGCGAGCACGCGATCGATCGCCGTCGTCGTGAAGACCGTCGCGTTGGGGTAGCGCGCTTTGAGGCGTCCATTGCCGCTCGAATGATCGAGGTGCCAATGCGTGTTGACGATCGCCGCGATCGGCCGCTGACGCGCCTCTGCGTACGCAAGAATGCCGTCGCTGTGCCAGGCGTGCCGACCCGTGTCGACGACCACCAAACCATCCGGCGCATCGAACACAATCGTGTTGCCGTCCGGCCCGCGCCCCGGCTCAAACCCGCCCGGCAGCAGCGTCACGCCCGGGGCGATTTCGCGCGGGGGCGGAGCGGTCGGAGCGGTGGCTTGGGCGATGGCGAGGATAAGGGGCAGCATCATTTCGCCGGCACAATCCACCACCGGCAGTGGCGCCGCCTGCCGCTATCGACCAAACAACGCAGCCCCGCGACGCGCGCCGCCTTCGGGCGGGCTTCCTTTCGCCTAACAGGGCGTTTATCCGTGACGGCGCCGGTTCGGCGCTTATGAAGAAGCGGCTGGAACAGGCGGCCGGGCGAGCGGACGGCCTTGTGATTTGGGGAGACGCTGATGGATCTCGGCCTCACGTGGTTTGATTTCGCCGCCCTCGTCGTCCTGGGCCTGTCCGGGGTCATGGCGTTCGCGCGCGGCCTCATCCGCGAAGTGTTCTCCATCATCGCTTTCATCGGCGGCTTCATCGCCGCGGTCTTCTTTTCCGGGATGCTGCGCGGCCTAGTTGAGAGCGTGACGCCCCTGTCCGGGCCGCTGGCCTCGGTCGCCGCGGGCCTCCTGATCTTCCTGATCGTCTTCATCGTGATCACCGTGATCACGTCCACGGTGGCCAAGCAGGCCCACCAATCCACCGAGATCGGCAGCTTCGACCGCGCCGCCGGCCTTGCCTTCGGCATCCTCCGGGGCGTGCTGGTGGTATCCCTGTTCGTGCTGCTGATGCGCCCGCAGAGCAGCTCTGGCGACACCCTGACGCCTGTAGATCCGATGCAGGACGCCATACGCGGGGCCAGAACTTACCCTATCTATGACGGTGTCGCGAAAGCGCTCGAAGCCGTCCTGCCTCGGGCCCGCGACCGCACGCGTGATATGATCAACCGGCAGAAGGGCGAGTCGGCGCCGATTCCGCCGGCCGACCCGGCCCAGGCCCCGAGCCCGTAAGGACTTAGATGACCGCCGAGCGCCTCTCCCTCCACTTCCAGACGGCGCCCGGAGACCGGACGGACCGTTGGGACCACGACGATAAGCCCCGCGAGGAGTGCGGCGTGGTGGGGGTGTTCGGTTCGGAAGACGCCTCGGTCCTCACCGCCCTGGGCCTGCACGGCCTTCAGCACCGCGGCCAGGAGGGCTGCGGCATCGTCTCCTACGACGGCGAACGCTTCTTCCACGAACGCCACCTCGGCCTCGTCGGCGAGCATTTCTCCGGCGGCGATGTCCCCAGGCGCCTGCCGGGCGCCAGCGCGATCGGCCACACGCGCTACGCCACCCAGGGCGGCACGCTGCTGCGCAACGTGCAGCCGCTGTTCGCCGACCTTGCGCTCGGCGGCTTCGCCGTCTGCCACAACGGCAACCTCACCAATTCGCGCCACCTGCGCGAGCGCCTGGTCGAGGAAGGCGCCATCTTCCAATCCACATCCGACACCGAGTGCATCCTGCAGCTGATCGCGCGCTCGCGCCGGGCCAAGGTGGTCGATCGTTTCGTCGAAGCGCTGCATGACATCGAAGGCGCCTACGCCGTCGTGTGCCTCACCAACAACATGCTGATCGGCGCGCGCGATCCGATCGGCATCCGCCCGCTCGTGCTGGGTGACCGCGACGGCGCGCCGATCCTCGCTTCGGAAACCTGCGCGCTCGACATTATCGGCGCCAAGTTCGTCCGCACGATCGAGCCGGGCGAAGTCGTCGTCGTCACGCGGGCGCGCACGGGCGCGATCCAGATCGACAGCCACTTCCCGTTCGGCAAGCGCAAGGCGCGGCCGTGCATTTTCGAGTTCGTCTATTTCGCGCGCCCCGATTCCATCGTCGATGGCCGCTCCGTCTATGAAATCCGCAAGCGCATGGGCATGCGTCTTGCGCAGGAGACCGGCGTGAAAGCCGATGTCGTCGTTCCAGTTCCTGACTCCGGCGTTCCCGCCGCGCTCGGCTTCGCGCAGGAAAGCGGCATCCCGTACGAACTCGGCATCATCCGCAGCCACTATGCAGGCCGCACCTTCATCCAGCCCAAGCAGGAAATCCGCGCGCTCGGCGTTCGCCTCAAGCACGCCGCCAACCGCAAGGTGCTCGAAGGCAAGCGCGTGATCCTCGTGGATGACTCCATCGTGCGCGGCACCACCTCGCAGAAGATCGTGCAGATGGTGCGCGAGGCGGGCGCCAAGGAAGTGCACTTCCGCAGCGCCTCCCCGCCGATCAAGCACCCCGATTTCTACGGCATCGACATGCCCACGCTCGACCAGCTGATGGCCGCACAAATGTCGCTGGAAGAGATGCGCAAGCAGCTCGGCGTGGATTCGCTCGGCTTCCTTTCGGTCGATGGCCTCTACTGGGCCATGGGCGAGAAGAAGCGCGATCCGGCGAACCCGCAATTTACCGACCACGCTTTCACCGGCGAATACCCAACCCCGCTCCTCGACAATTCCAGCCACCGCGCGACCAAGGATTTCCAGCTCTCGCTCTTGGCGGAAGAAGCGGCGGAGTAGGCTCACAGACCGCAGTGATTTCGTCATTCCGGGGCTCGGCGAAGCCGAGAACCCGGAACCCAGGGGCCACCGATGCGACCCGTTGCCCCTGGGTTCCGGATCGCGCCTGCGGCGCGTCCGGAATGACGATATAGGAACGGTATGTCTGCACCTGCAAAACCCATCGCCCTCGTCACCGGCGCATCGCGCGGCATTGGCAAAGCCGTGGCGTTAGAGCTCGCGCGGCAAGGCTGGCGCGTCGTCGCCGCGGCGCGTGCGCAGAAGGCGCTGGAGCAGCTCGACGACCATATCCGCGAACTCGGCGGCGAAGCCACGCTCGTCCCGCTCGATCTACGCGATGGCGCGGCGATCGATCAGCTGGGCGCGGCAATCTACGAACGCTTCGGCAAGCTCGACGCCCTCGCCGCTTGCGCCGGCGTGCTCGGCTCGCTGACGCCAACGCACCAGATCACGCCTGCCGTCATGGAAGAGACGATGACCGTGAACTACACGGCCAACTATCGTCTCATCCGCGCGCTGCATCCGCTCTTGCGCGTTTCCGACGCCGGCCGCGCCGTCTTCGTCACTTCCGGCGCCTCACGCAATCTGCGCGCCTATTGGTCGCCCTATTCCGCGTCGAAGGCCGCGCTCGACGCGATGGTCATGTGCTACGCGCGCGAACTCGAAGTGACGCCGATCAAGGCCAACCTCTTCAATCCCGGCCCCGCGCGCACGTCGATGCGCGCCAAAGCCTTCCCCGGCGAAGACCCGATGACTTTGCCCACGCCGGAAGAGATTGCGCCTTCCATCGTGGAGATGATGCAGCCAGCGTACGCGGAGAACGGCGCCTGGGTGCAGTTCAAGCGCTGATGCTTGCAGGTTGGAGCGCGCGGCTCCTGCCGCGCATGCGGCGCGGAGCGCCGCGCTCCCCCTTTCACCACCAGCGCATTCGGAGTGGCGCCGACTGTTCGTCGAGTCTGTTATTCGCCGGGAGCGGACTCTCCGCCTAATCCGGCCAGCCTGTGTAATTGACGAGCAGTATCCCAATGCCCGTCAACACCCAGAACGGTACGTACACCGCCATTGCAGCGCATCCTCGCGCGGTTCGCCCCTCGCGTCGCTCTTTCCCACTAAGGCGATCAACGAACGCGGAGCCGAACGTAAAGAAGGCCACCGCCCAAGATGCAACAGCACCGGCCATTCCTATTGCGAGCACTACGACAGAAACCCACGGCGACATGTACTCGTGCTAACCGATGGACGTATTGGGCGCAAAGTTCATCCGTCCACTCTGGGCCAGAAGCGGAAGTTGGCGCATCTATCTCACAGCGGTCCGCCGCTAACACGCTGAAAACAAACGCTCGCTCAAGAAAACGAACGTAATCAATCCGTCCCCTCCAATTTCGTGAGATACTGCTTTCGTCTCTCGCACGGGAGGTTCACTGGCTAGCCGAGCCGAGCGGACGCGAGAGACGCGATCGAGCGTGAGAAAGCCGGCGCAGCGGTGAGGCGAAGTCGCCTGGTAGTCGCCGCGCAAATGCGCCGGGGTCCGGGACCATGGCTGGCCCGCACGCCGTCGGGGACTTGGGGGCCACCTGCGTAAAGAGCGCAAACCCAAGGCCGGACGAGCACAGATCGCAACGGGGCGCGCGAAGCGCGCGGCGAGGTTCAGAGATGAGCTTCGCAACCCACTACTAAACCAAGCGCGGATCGCGCGCCCCGTTTCTCCCTCTTTCGGGACTCGGGTTTCGGTTATCGGGGCTCGAGCGCAGCGGCTCGCTTGCTCCGACAACCTAACCGCCAACGACGAGCCCTTGCCTGGCTTGACAACCTTGTCACTCACCTCTA
>DASPMA010000364.1:0-21686 GCA_035627335.1 Binatia bacterium | reverse complement strand
GAGTTCTCATACGTGGTGAGCCTGCTGCGTCCGGAGATCATCCGCGACCTTGAACTGCCGCGCCACGGACTGAAGATTCTGCCACTGCCGTCGACCGTTACGCCGATGGACAACGGAGACTATCTCGCCGCCTGGCCCGATCACGAACCGACGCGCCGGGAAGTCTATCGCCACTCGCCGCGCGATGCGGAAGCTGCCGACGAGTACGGGCGGGCGATGGCGCGTGCGGCGAAGGCGATCAAGCCGGTGCTCTCTCTCGTGCCGCCCGACCCTTCGTCGATCTCGGTGCGCGATCTGCTCGGGCTGCTGAAGCTCGGTGAATACGCCAAGAGCCTCAGCGAAAAAGAACTCTACCGCATCGCCAAGCTCGTCACGCAATCCTCGGCTGATCTGTTGGACGAATGGTTCGAGTTCGATCCGCTGAAGGGCACCAAGTCCGCGAGCGGCATTATCGGCACCTTTCTCGGCCCGCACTCTCCAGGCACGGCGTATGTTCTACTCCACCATTATATGGGTGAGATCGACGGCGCCTTCCGCGCCTGGGGCTTCGCCAAAAACGGCACAGGCGGTGTCACAGCCGCCATCGCGTCGTCGGCGCGCGCGCTCGGCGCCGAAGTGCGGACAGGCGCCTCGGTCAAACAGGTGATCGTGAAGGGCGGACGCGCGGCAGGTGTCGCGCTGGAGAATGGCGACGAGTTGCATGCGCGCGTCGTCATGTCGGCGGCCGATCCGAAACGCAGCTTCCTCCACTTCGTCGAGAGCAAGCATTTCCCGGACGAGTTCGTCGAGCAGATCAAGAATTTCCGCGTGCGTGGCTCCTCGGGAAAAGTGAACATCGCGCTCAGCGGCCTGCCGGAGTTCGCGTGCCTTCCCGGCGAAAGCCCGCTGCACAAGGGCGCAATCTCCATCAGTCCGTCGATCGACTATATCGAGCGCGCGTACGACGAAGCGAAGTACGGTCAGTTCTCGAGGAACCCGTACATCGACATGATCATCCCGTCGATGATCGACCGCGACATGGCGCCGCCCGGCCATCACGTCATGTCCTGCTTCGTGCAATATGCGCCCTACGATATCGAAGGCGGCTGGGATGACGCCAAGCGCGATGCGTTCGGCGAGACGGTGATCGACACCATCGAGCGTTACGCGCCGAACATCCGCAAGCTCATTGTCGGCAAGCAAGTGATCACGCCCAAGGACATTGAGCGCATCGCCGGCATAACCGGAGGCAACATTTTCCACGGCGAACTCCTGCTGCACCAACTTTTCTTCCTGCGGCCGGCGCCGCAATGGGCGGATTTCCGCACGCCGTTGCCGGGTTACTATTTTGGCGCGTCCGGCGCGCATCCGGGCGGGGGCGTCATGGGCGCGGCCGGCAAGCTCGCGGCGCAAGAAGTGTTGAAGGATTGGCGCTGATGGCCGACGTCATCGTCATCGGCGCGGGCCTCAACAGCCTGGTCGCGGCGAACTATCTCGCGAAGGCGGGCAAGAAGGTGCTCGTGCTTGAACGGCGCGAAATCGCGGGCGGGCAAGCAGCGACGGAAACGTTGAGCGATGGCTTCAGGGTCGACGCGATTCACGCTGGCGGTCAGTTGCGCCCGGACATCGTCAGCGATCTGGATCTTGCGCGACACGGCTTGCCCACGTCCACGAGCGATCCGCTCATCTCGTTTCTGCCCGATGGCAGGCAGCTCCGCCTCGCGGCCGCTTCAGATGCCGAAACCATGGCCTCGATTGGCGCGATCTCAAGGAAAGACGCCGAGCGCTGGCCCGAGTTCGTCGCGTTCATGAACGAAGCGGCCGTCTTCCTTGATGCCGCCTATCGCACGCCGATGCCGCGTCTGCCGCACGTGTCGCTGAGCGAAGGCTTGCCGCTCGCGCAGCTCGGCCTGAAGCTGCGCGGCCTTGGACCTCGCGACATGTTCCGTGTCATCCGCATGTTGCCGATGTCGGCGCTGGAGTTGACGGAGGAGTGGTTCGAGTCTGAGGCCATGCGCGCCGCCATCGGCGCCGTCGCTATCCACGGCTCCACACTTGGCCCCATGTCCGCGGGCAGTGGTTACACGCTCATGCACAATTGGCTGAACCGCGGCGGGCCGGGGCAATTGCGCGTCGAAGGCGGCGTCGGCCGGATCGCGGATGCGCTGACCGCGGCGCTGAAGGCAAAAGGTGGTCAGCTGCGCATGTCAGCTGACGTGAAGGCAATCCTGCAAGACGACCACCGGGTACGTGGGGTTCAGCTTACGACCGGGGAAAAAATCTCCGCGCCAGTCGCCATCTCCGGCGCCGATCCGCGCCACACGCTGCTCGATCTCGTCGGCGCGCCAGAACTACCGCCGGAATTCGTGTGGCATACGCAGTCGATCAAGATGCGAGGCTCGGTCGCCAAAGTGCACCTTATGACCGACGGCAATCATGGCGTGCCGCAGGGCACGTGCGTCGTGGCGCCCTCAATCCGCTACGTCGAACGCGCCTACGACGCGGCGAAGTACGGCGAGATGTCGACAGCGCCATATCTCGAACTCACCGCCAGTGGCCGGGTCGTCTCGATCCACTTCCAATTCGCCCCGTACAAGCTGCGCAAGAGCGAATGGAGCCAGGAGCGCGCGGTGCTGGAGCGCACTGCCGTCGACACCGCGGCGGAGGCGCTACCGCAGCTGAAGTCATCGATCCGCGAAATCACGTCGCTGACGCCGCTCGATCTGGAGAAAATTTACGGTCTTACCGAAGGCGATCTCAATCACGGCCAGCTTCTGCTCGACCAGATGTTCTTCATGCGGCCGATGCCTGGCTGGTCGACGCATAAGACGCCGATCGATGGGCTTTATCTCTGTGGCAATGGCGTGCATGGCGGCGGCGGCATCAGCGGCGCGAGCGGGCGCAATGCGGCGGCGGCTGTGCTGAAGGGGTAAAGGAGCGCGGGTCTTCAGACCCGCATTAGCTCCCAGTGCAAAAAAGATGCGGATCTGAAGACCCGCGCTCCTTTAGAGCGCCCGCACCATTTCCCGGTAGAGCGGGAATTTATCGGGATAGAAACCGGAGCTGAGTTTGGTGCGGCCGTCTTCGGTCTTGAGCTGTTCCTTGAGGCCGTCGATGAAGTCTTCCCAGCTCTCAGACTTGTTGATCACTTCATTGAAGGTCTTCACCTCCGGCCAAAGGATCGACGGCACCTGCTTCGGCGAGAGGCACCCCTTGCGGCTGCCGCCATAGACGAATTTCAGCGCAAAGGCGTGCTTGGGCTCTTCCACGTTGGTCTTGTGATACAGCTTCGGGTTGATGAGAAGGATGTCCCCGACATTGATTTCCGGTGTCGTCATCTTGTTCGTTTCGATATCGCTTAGCGACCTCGCATGCGTCTTTCCCGTGCGATAATTCCGGAATGTCGCGTCGTCGCCGTCGATCGAGACGCTGTGGAAGTAGTGATCCGCCTCGACGTTCACATCCGGGATGAAGCCCAGCGGATTGGTGATCTGGTTTGGCGACAGCAAGATCCACGCATTCACCGCGAACTCGAACGTGAACAGCTCGGTGTCCATGTGCCAGCCGGTGCGGAACGACTTGTCGGTGTAGATGTAGAAGTCGTTGAGATAATAGATCGGCTCGCCGAGCTGCTCGCGAATCGCGTTTTCGATCTTCACGTAAGTCGGATGCGTGCGGTGATCGATCAACGCAAAGCAGGGAATGCCGTCGCTCTCCAGGCGCGCCTTGCATGCTTGGCGCAGGAAGGCGACGTCGTTGGCCCCCAAGGCGCCGCGTAGAACAATATAAGGCTTCGCCAGTTCTGGCATGCTCCGCCCCGCATTTTTACGGACGCTTGGCGGTACCACGCGCGCGGGCGCCGCTCAAGAAGACGCGCCTTACGGGCGCAGCGTTCACCATGTCAGCGCGTCGTGCGCAGATAGGCGACGATCTTGTGCGCGTCGTCTTGGGTCAGGTGCGGCGGCGGCATGGTGGAGCCTTGGAAGTCGCCGCCCTCGGGGTTGGTGAGGAATGACACCAGGCGCTCCTCCGTCCAATTGCCTTCGGCGCGCTGCATGGCTTGGGAGTAGGTGAAGCGGGTCGAGCCAATGTTGCGGCCGACGACGCCGTTCAAAGCCGGGCCCGCCGACGCCTGGCCGTTGACCGTGTGGCACGACTGACAATTGCCGGCGAACAGCCGTCGGCCCTCGCCGGCAGGGCTGACCGTTCGTGAGCGATCGCGGCGCGCGTCGGTAATGCTAATCGTGTCTGTAGCGCCTTCGTGCACCGCGCGAATGAGGATTAGATTGCCCATGTCGGTGAGTACCGCGATCTCGCCGTTCTGCCGGTTGATGATGTCGCGCAGGCGTTCGCCCATCGGCAACGGCTCGGCGTACATCACACGATCGCCATCGATGCGCGCCACGTAGAGCGCCCGGCCGCGCAGCGAGGTAATCAGCAGGACCTGATCCCAGAATGGGAATTGTTCGACCGACGGCTGGATGAGTTGCGAGATGCCGATCGAAGGCACGAAGACGTAGGCGGGCCGGTCGTAGCCCTCGTGGCCGCCGTGCGTCGGGTTGAGCGGCCAATTCTCGCGGATCGGCACGTAGCGCATTCCGTAAGTGACATTCGGCCAACCGTAATTGCCGTTGCGCCGCAAATGGTTGATTTCATCGCCGCCATATGGGCCGTGCTCGGTCCCCCAGACGCGGCCGTCGCGTGCGATCAGCAAGCCTTGCGGATTGCGGAAGCCCATCGCGAAGCGCCGCGCCCGGTTGGTGCGGAGATCGATTTCCAGCACCTTGCCCATATCCCATTCGGGATCCTGCGGGCCGTTCGGCGCCTCGGCGAGGCCTTCGTACATGACGCCGTCGAACTCGAGATCTCCGATGGAAAAGAGCAGCGTGTGATCGTCGCGCAGCGCTAAACGGCCGCCGCTCTGGATGCCGACGAAGGCCGAGGGAAATTGCGAGATTGCCGTGCGCGGCGCGACGCAGGGCGTAGTGGCGTAAATCTCTTCCCAGCCCGAGCGCGGAGTCAGTTCGCCGGGCGTCGTTTCGATCCGGATGCGGCTGACCACAATGTCGAAGCAGCGGCGGTCCGCATGATAGCGGTCGTAGCTGGCGTAGAGATCGAACGTATGCTCGCCAGCGGGAACCGCGAGCAGGTCAAGGGCGCGGAAGTGGGTGTAGTCCATGTACTGGATGTTGGCGGCGCGCAGGGCGTCCGTGTTCATGGGCGCGTCGATGTCTAGATCGCGTAGCGCGTGGTCGGGCGAGAGCGTGGACAAATGGCCGCTCTGGGCCATGAAGACGAAGTGGCCGTCCAATTCCTCAAGCGCGGCCATCGGGCCGCCGCCGCGGTCCGCCACGGAAACCAGCAGCTTTTCGAAATTGCCCAGGTGCGTCTCGTAGAGTTCCCAGCGAGCCGCATCGCGTTCGCCCATGGCGTGACGCATGGGGTCGATAATGGCGGTGCGTAGGTCGCGGAGAACGCCGCTTTTGGCGACAAGAAAGCCCGCTCCAGCACCGCCCAGGAGTAGAACAGCAGCGCCTAGAATGACGTGGCGCGCTGCGAGACGGCCAAGCCAGTCCCGCATGCCGATGATGAGACCGCCGCGCCGCGGCGCCGGGCCTGGATTTTCCGTGTTCACTACTCGCCCCGTGCAGCGGGATAACTAGCACCGGCCGGGAGAAGGCTGGAGCCATTTCACCGCAGCCGGTTCTGCTTTCCCCAAGCAAGCTCCGCACCGTTGGCGTTAATCATGCCGCGCATTCGCCAAGCCTGTAGCGCGCACGCGATTGCGGCGCATCAGCGGCAGCGCTATCGCATCATGGACCGAGAAGCGGGGCCTCCCCATGGCAGACGCCAGCACGAAGACCGACACCGCCTGCGCGACCCAGACGCGCGTCGTCAACTCGTACAACGAATGGGATCCGCTGGAGGAAATCATCGTCGGCGTGCTGGACGGCGCGGCCATCCTGCCGTGGGAGATCGGCCTCGACGCCGTGAAGCCTGCCGAGCACGTGCGCGCGGGCAAACTCTACCACAAGATGTCAGGCGGCAAGCTCCTCGCCCCCGAAAGCTACGCCAAGGCGAAGGAGCAGTTGGACGGTTTCGTGAATCTCTTGGCGAGCGAGGGTGTCGTTGTGCGCCGGCCCGAGCTGATCGCGCATGACAAGCCGTTCGCCACGCCAGAATGGCAAATGCCGGGCGGCAATTGCCAAGCCAATCCGCGCGACGTGCTGATCGTATTCGGCGACGAAATCCTCGAAGCCACAATGGCGATGCGCTCGCGCTATTTCGAGTTTTTCGCCTACCGCGACATCGTGAAAGACTATTTCAAGCGCGGCGCCAAATGGGCGACGGCGCCCAAGCCGCGCCTTAACGACCGCAGCTACAATTACAATTACAAGCGCGGCGAGGAATACGTCATCACCGAGTATGAGCCGCTGTTTGACGTCGCCGACATGGCGCGCTGCGGGCGCGACGTGTTCATCCAGCTTTCGCACGTGACGAACCGGTTTGGCGTGGAATGGCTGGAACGACACTACCCGGATTATCGCTTTCACGTCGTGGAGTTCGTGGACGACCGCGCGCTGCACATCGACGCGACGTTCGTGCCTCTGCGGCCTGGCCTCATCATGACAAATCCGGACCGGCCGCTGAAATACGTGCCGGACGTGCTGAAGAAGGGCGGCTGGGACCTGATCGACGCGCCGCGCTCAACCTTCCCGAAGGACGACCCCGGCTATCAATCCTTCCTCTGGCTTTCGATGAACGTGCTTTCACTCGATGAGAAGCGCGTCGTCGTCGAAGCCGATGAAAAGCCGCTGATCGATGCAATGAAGAGCTGGGGCCTGGAGCCGATGCCGCTGCCGTTCCGCGAAAACTATCGCTTCGGCGGCAGCTTCCATTGCGCGACAGTGGACATACGGCGGCGCGGCGGACTTCAGAGCTATTTCTAATCCTGGGACCGCGGGCCTCTGGCCCGCAGTCTGATCGAAACAAACCAACGTGCGGGCCGGAGGCCCGCGGCCGAGGACGCTAGGCCACGCTGCAGGGCACGCCGCGCGACTCCAAGTCCGGCTTTGTTTCACGCGTGTGCTTGGCCCACGCGATGAGCTCGCGGCGGGGCCAGAAGATCATGTAGGAGCGCGGAGTGTAGCGCCCCGCCTCATAGGCCGCCTTGCGGTGCGGCGAGTGCGCGAGCGAGTCCGTCAACAGATAGGGATTGTGTCCCCCAAGCAGCATGAAGCGGGCCCCGCCTTTTTCGGTGATCTCTCGCACAAACCAAAGCTCAGGCGAAATCTCCTTCAACTGCGGATCGTACCACCAGCTTGGCGTCGCCACGCCGCGGACGCCGGGATTGGCCTCGATCATGTCCGCAATGCGCAAGCAGCAGCGTTCGTATTCTTCCGGCGAGAAATACTTCACGTAGCGTCTGTCCCAATGCGGCTCGTAGAGCGGATAGAGCGGCTTCGCGAGATCGGCGCGAAACGTCGCCGCAAAGCGAACGAGACTGGCTGCGCCGCCCTTCAGCACTTCCTTGCGCGCGATGCAGGCATTGAGGTCGTAAAACTCAAACCCGTTCGGGATCACCTTCAAACGCGCGATGGCGAGATCGCGACGGAAGAGGTGGTTGTCGCGCACGTAATAGCCGGCGCGCGCCTTCTCCAGCGCTTTCAGAATGCGGTCGAAGTCTTCGCGGATGTAGCAATGGATCGACGGAACAATAACGTTTCTGGAGTGATGCTCCGAATTGGCGATCAGGTGGGCGAGCAGCAGGCGGTTGTAGTTTTCGACCGCTGGCGCCGGATAGGCCTCGTGCATTTGCCGGTTCTGATCGAGCGCAGCCGGCGTGAATTCATAGAACCGGTGCGGCCGGCCGTGGTGCTCCAATTCCTCGATGTAGGGCTCAAGCGGAAAGCGCGCGAGAAAATCCGGGGCGGCGGCCTTCAGCTCAGCCCGCGCCGCTTCGCGCAGCTTCCGCGCCCGCGCCAGGCGCTCGTCGCCCAGGCGGAAGTCATGCATGGCGCTTAAGCGGCTCCGACCGAGAGCTTGCCTTCGATAAACCGCGTCAGACTGCCGAGGGTGGCGAAGGTGTCGGCATCGAGCTCGTCGTCGGCGAAGACGATGCTGAACTCCTCTTCGAGCGAGAGAAGCACCGTCACCACGGCGATCGAGGTGAGCTCCGGCAGGCTGCCGAGCAGGGCGGTGTCGTCGGTCCAGCCGCCGCTGCGCCCGCCAAGAGCCAGAGCTTCGTCCAGGATCGCCTTAACCTTGTCGCGAATGTTCATCGCCGCCCGCCCGTTCTCGAACGCCGTGACCTATGCAAGAAATGGCGCTCGTCTGTAAACGCAAATAATCCGCTGGGCGAACGCCTCTTCAGTGCGCGCGATTGAATGTGAAGGCCCCGCGCAATAGGACTTAAGTCTTGGCGCCCGGCATGCAGCGCGCTGTGAGTAACGATGGGCGGGCTCGTTCACCATCTTCTGTCGAACAGCGTGGGTGCGTTCCCCGAGCGCAACGCGATCGTCTGCGCCAGGCGCACGCTCAGTTACCGCGAGATGGGCGCGTGCGTGGACGGCTTCACGAGCCAGCTGCTTGCTGTCGGATTAGGGCGTGGCGAGCGCGTGGCGATCTACGCCGAGAAGCGCTTCGAGGTGGTGGCTTCGATGTTCGCCGCCTCGCAAGCCGGCGCCGTGTTCGTGCCGGTCAATCCGGCGCTGAAGGCCGAGCAGGTCGGCCACATCCTCAACGACTGCAATGTTGGTGTCCTGGTGACGACCCCGGACCGCTTGGCGGCCCTGCGCGAAGTGCTTCCGAGTTGCCCCGATCTGCGCGCCGTCTTCTCCGTTGGTGGTGATCGTGGCGAGCAAGGCAGGTTGCCGGTGCTGCCGTGGACCGAAACGCTGGCGCCAAACGCCCCGCCGGCGCATCGTGTCATCGATGGCGACATCGCCGCAATCCTCTACACATCGGGCAGCACCGGAAAGCCCAAAGGCGTCGTACTCTCCCATCGCAACATCGTCGCCGGCGCGGAGAGTGTGGCGCAGTATTTGGAGTTGTCGCCGGAAGACCGCACTCTCTGCGTCCCCCCGCTCTCGTTCGACTACGGCATGAACCAGGTGATGACCGCCTTCCTCACCGGGGCGACCGCAGTCCTGTTCAACCTGCTTTTCCCGAAGGACGTCGTCACCGCCGTCGTAAAGCACCGCATCACCGGCCTGCCGTGCGTCGCCCCGCTTTGGATCCAGGTCGCAGAACTCGATTGGCCCGAAAGCGTGCAGTCCCACCTGCGCTATTTCACCAACACCGGCGGCGCTATGCCGCGCGAAACGCTGGCGCGCTTGCGCAAGTTGCTGCCGACGACGGCGCCGTATTTGATGTACGGCCTCACCGAGGCGTTCCGATCAACCTATTTGCCGCCGTCTGAGGCTGATCGCCGGCCGGACTCCATCGGCAAAGCGATTCCGAACGCGGAAGTCCTGGTGGTGCGCCCGGACGGCACCCGATGCGACCCGAACGAGCCCGGTGAGCTTGTGCATCGCGGCGTGCACGTCTCGCTCGGGTATTGGAACGACGCGGAGAAAACCGCCGAGCGCTTTAAGCCGGCGCCGGGCCAGCCCTCGGGCCTCGTCAATCCCGAACTCGCGGTTTGGTCAGGCGACACGGTTCGCATGGACGAAGAGGGTTTCATCTACTTCATTGGGCGCCGCGACGAGATGATCAAAACTTCCGGTTATCGTGTGAGTCCCACCGAGATCGAAGACGTGCTCTACACCACCGGCCTTGTCGCCGAAGCCGCAGCGTTTGGCGTGAAGCACCCCAGGCTTGGCGATGCAATCGTCGTGGTGGCGACCGCCGCAGAGGGCGTGCAAGACGCGGAGAAAGGTCTCCGCGCCGCATGCCAGAAGCGGCTGCCGGTTTACATGGCGCCTGCGCACATCGAGATCGTCACCGAAGCCTTGCCGCGCAATCCCAACGGCAAGATTGACCGCAAGGCGCTGGCTACAGCGCGCGCCGGACTGTTCGGCGCATGAGCCACGCGCCCATCCTCTTTCCGGTCGATGGCGATGACATGCTCATCGGCGGCATGCCAGTGCGGCTCTTGGCCGAGCGCATGGGCTCAACGCCGTTCTATGCCTACGACCGCGCCCTCATGAGCGCGCGCGTGACTGAGTTGCGCGCTGCGCTGCCGAAGGACGTGCGCCTGCACTACGCGATGAAGTGCAACCCGATGCCGGATGTCGTTGCGCACTTTGTGCCGATCGTGGACGGTGTCGACGTCGCCTCCGCCAGCGAGATGGACGTCGCGCTTGCGGCTGGCGCAAGGCACGTTAGTTTCGCGGGCCCCGGCAAGAGCAACGACGACATCGAGCGCGCCGTCGCAGCCGGCATCGTGCTCAACATCGAGAGCGAACGGGAATTGCGGTCGGCCGTGAAAGCGGGCGACGCGCTCGGCAAAACCCCGCGCCTTGCGCTCCGGGTTAATCCCTTATTCGAACTCAAGGCCTCTGGCATGAAGATGGGCGGGGCGCCCTCGCAGTTCGGCATCGACGCCGAGCGCGCGCCCGAAGTGCTGAAGGAGATCGAAACGAGCGGCGTTTCCTTCGAAGGCTTCCACATCTTCGCCGGCTCGCAG
The DNA here is from genome assembly GCA_035627335.1 of Binatia bacterium. Taxonomy (GTDB): domain Bacteria; phylum Pseudomonadota; class Alphaproteobacteria; order Caulobacterales; family Aquidulcibacteraceae; genus Vitreimonas. The sequence continues at coordinate 11,077 of DASPMA010000364.1, read as the reverse complement.
AACCTGCGCGCAGACTCGCTGATCGAAACCCAAGCCAAGACGCTCAAGCTGACGATGGAACTGGCGGCGGCCACACCCATGAAGGTGAAGCTCGCCAATATCGGCGGCGGCTTCGGCATTCCATATGCGCCCGGCGACAAGCGCCTGGACATTGTTCCCATCGGCGAGGCGCTCAACGTTGCGATGGAGGAGTTCCGCGCCCGCATGCCCGACACGGAAGTGGCGATCGAACTTGGCCGTTATCTCGCGGGAGAAGCGGGCGTCTATGTCTGTCGAGTCGTCGATAAGAAAATCTCCCGCGGACAGGTCTTCCTCATCACTGACGGCGGTCTGCATCATCATCTCGCTGCCAGCGGCAATTTTGGCCAAGTGATCCGCCGCAATTATCCGGTCGTCGCGCCTGGGCGCATGGCGGCTGGCGAACGCGAAACCGCTCATGTCGTCGGCCCGCTCTGCACGCCGCTCGATCTGCTCGGCGCCGCCGTCGATCTGCCCAAGCTCGACGTCGGCGATCTCGTGGCCGTGCTCCAGTCCGGCGCCTACGGCCTCACCGCCAGCCCCACTGCTTTCCTCAGCCATCCACGCCCAGGCGAGATTGTCGTCTGAGGTTGTTGACCCGAGCGACCACACGGCAAGGTTCCATTCATGGCAAAGACAAAGCTTCCGAAAGGCATCAAGGTCTTCCGCACCCAGATCGGCTTTCAAGATTGGGTAGTCGCAACCTCCAGCCAGAAAGCTGCGCTCGAAGCCTGGGACGTAAGCCGGAACCTCTTTGCCAGCGGCGAGGCCGCCGTAACCGACGATCCGAAAGCGATCGCGGCAGCGATGTCGAACATCGGCAAGCCGGTAGCATTGCCCATCAAGAAGCGGCGCTAATAAAACGAAGCCCCGCGAGCGACAGCCAGCGGGGCGAGTCCAACCAACCAGAAACGAAAAAAGGAGAATGGCTCCTTAGGCAGCAATCAAAGTTACGGGCGACCGGTTAACAGAGAGTTGCGGGGAGACGTAATAGGCGACGCGCGATGCGTGTCCGGTAGGCCAGTGCCTAGGCATTGTTTTATTCGTCTGTGATCGAACCCTACCGGCGCGAAAACTACCGCCTGGCGTTTTGCGACCAGCCTAGCCCCTTGAGTTACTCCGCAGCGTGAGTTTCTCAGGCAGGTAGGCGACATGGGAAGCGGCCTGCAGCGGTACCCTAAAGGCCGCTTTCCTTTTCCAAGAGGACCCAACGCCTGTGCTCTCGTGAATCGACGAGCGGTTGCGGGCGAAGAACCGCCCTCCGCGCCGAACTCCCGACAAACGAAGTTCAAAGGCGCACAGCTGCGCATCACGGTCCGCATGCACAAAGTTTCGCGCTCATACCCGTCGTTAGGAACTCCCCATGGCTTTTGCTGTTGCTCTCGCATCACCTGTGACTTGCGAGGGAATTCCAATGGCAGCCAAGAAGAAGAGCGGTAGGTCCGCAGCACGCGGTCGCACGCAAAAGAAGACGCCTGAGCCCATGGAGCTGTTGCACACCGAGCTTGCGGAAATCTACAGCGCCGAGAACCAGCTCATGAAAGCGGCGCCCCGTATCTCGAAAGGCATTGAGTCCGAAACGGTGCGCGAACTCATCAATCGGCGGATGGAACAGGGCGAACAATTGGTGGCCGACATCGAGAGCATCTTCGAGGACATGGGCCACGCTATGCCGCGCAAGAAAAATGTGGCCGCCGAAGGCCTGTTGCGCGACATGCTTGACCACATTCAAGAGATCCAAAAGGGGCCGGCGCTCGACGCCGTGTTAATCGGGGCCGTGCAGAAGCTGGAGCACTACTGCATCGCTGCATGGGGAACTACGCGCGCATTCGGCCAAGCGCTCGATCAGGAAATGACCGTCGAGGTCATGGAACGCGTGCTCGAGGAAGGTAAAGACCTCGACGAAGAGTTCACGCGGCTCGCGGAGGAAGAGATAAATCCGGCCATGTTGGAAAGCGGCGATGACATGGAAGAGGAGGGGCCGCGCCGCCGCGGCCGTCGTGGGTCGTCCGGCGACGAAGCACGCGCTTAGCATTGGGAGTACCAACGGGAACATCATCGGCCGGGCACGCGCTCAATAGCTGCGTGAGTGACCCCGCTAAGACGCGGTAACAACGCGCCGCCTGTGCGGTCCGTTCAGGCAGCGCGTTCGGAGGCGTACTGCGTTGCATCTTGGTTTTAGTCGTCTGCGGCAAGTCCAGGCGCTAGGCCTCGAGTTGCGATTTACGCAGCGCGCGGCGAGCATCCGCCGCTTGACCTATCTCCAGGCGGCGAGCACGTCGGCAGACATCGCCGTCTCAATCTGTTGGCTGTAGCGCTGATGATAAAGCGTCATCAGCGCGTCATGCGTTTCGTCCGAGGAGCTGCAGATTGCGTCCGACACGACAATGACCCGATAGCCGAGATCGACCGCGCCGAGTACGCTTGCCAGCACGCAAACGTCGGTCTCGGCGCCCGTGACGACCAATGTTTCGATAAGTCGCGCGCGGAGTCTGTCGTCGAGGCTAGTATCCACCCACGGCGAGTAGAGCCGTTTGTCTACGACACTGGCGGGCGGGACGAAACGGCGGAGCGTCGGCACAAGCTCGACCAGATCCGGCGCGATGCAGTCCAGCGTCATGGTGCTCCAGCGTTTCCAGTATTGGCGCCACCGACCTTTTGCCTCCTGCGCATTCGCCGCCGGTACGAAACGCGTGAAAAGGGTTTCCGCGGCGTGCGCTTCAGCGATCTGCTCCACACGTGGAAGCACGCGCTTCATCCAAGGTGTCTTCCAATCCGTGTCTTCGGCGAACATGCGCTGCATGTCGACGCACAGATGCGCCGCCTGCGTGATGGGTTCGCGAAGACCTGGCGGTTTGTCGGTCACTCGCTAGTCCGGATACTCGTCCGAGCCCTGCACCCACAGGAACGATTGGATGTCGATCATGTCCCGAGGGCCCAGGTCGCGCTGTTCGCGGCGCACTCTGGCCGCCAGTGCAAGCGCGCTCGCATACGTTTCCCAGTTGGGCCGCGACTGATAGGCGAACTCCGCACCATATGCTTCCGCGGCCCTGCGCATAACGTTGGGCTTGATGAAGAAATGCGTCTTTGGCTGGGCGATAAAGCCAAACACTGTGGCGACCGGCCAAGTGAGTACGCGTGTCTGGCGCCGCGGCAATTGCGCGAGTGTGTCCACCCACGCTTCAAACCTTGCCTTCAGCGCATCGTCGCCATGCAAAAAACTATAGAGGCCTTGTGCGAACAGCGGCGCGCCCCGCCCCTTGACGCCATCGCGTAGCGCCATCTTCTCAAATGAGAAGAGAAGGTTTGTGCGACCCTCGATCCGTGTCGCGCGCTCGGCGATTTCGGTGAATCTCTTCTGGCGCAGCAGATTGCGCAGCGTGGCGTCGCCAAGCGCTTCGCGCCATTGCAGGTGAGCTTGCCATTTGTAGTCACGCTCAGAGCCGACGTAGTCCTGGTCGCGGAAGCCGGCAGGGAAATAGCCAAGGAACTTTCGCCGCGCTGACCGTGACAGCCGCGAGGCCCCGCTAGCTCGTCCGCGCGTAGCGCTCGATGTCGTCGTTGAGCCCATTATCGTGCGATTTCTGCAAAGAAGACGCGGCGCGGCGGCGACGAGTTCCGTGTAAGGCGCGCGCGGCCGATTTCTAAATCCTGACGATTCGGCCTTGGGGGGCAGCTCCGGCAGAGCCCGCTAGTTCGCCTTCCGACCGTAGCCGCACGGCACTATTTTGTCCGCGGGCTAGTTTTGTTGCAGCGGGCCGAGCTGGAGCGATCAAGCATGAGGGTGCTCGTCACGGGCGCATCGGGCTTCATAGGACGCGCCGTCGTTGCGGCGCTGCGGAACGAGGGCGACGATGTCATCGCGCTCTCTCATTGCCAGCAACAGGGCCAAGTGCATTCCGACATCGCCGAAATGGGCGAAGACGACTGGCGCGAGCTGCTGTCCGGTGTGGAGGCGGTGGTCAATTGCGCAGGCATCTTCGCCGATACCCCTGGTGCGACGGTTGAAGACGTTAATCATAAGGCGGCTGTCGCGCTGTTTCGCGCTTGCAGGGCTGGCGGAGTCCGTCGCGTTGTCCAGATCTCCGCCATCGGGGTAGAGGATGCGTTGACGCCATTCGCGCGCAGCAAGCTCGCGGCGGAGGAAGCGCTAAGATCGCTTGATTTGGATTGGCTTGTGTTGCGGCCCTCTATCGTCTTCGGCGAAGACGTGGGCGGGGGAAGCGCTCTGCTTCGCGGCCTGGCGGCGCTCCCGTTGATTCCACTCGATGCCGATGCGGGCGATCTGCAGATTGTTCAGCTGAATGATGTGGTGAAAACCGTGGTGCGTCTGACCAGACCGGGCGCGCCGGCGCGGCTTGTTCTGGACCTCGTTGGACCTGAGCGACTCAGCTTTTCGGAGAGCATCCGAGCGATCCGCGCTTGGCTTCGATTCAAGCCTGCCCGCGAAGTGCGCTTCCCTGGATCGCTGATGATCATCGGTTACGCACTCGGTGACCTCGCTGGTTGGCTTCGTTGGAAGACGCCGGTGCGCTTGAGCGCGCGCAAGGAGCTGAAACGCGGCGCGGTGGGAGATCCGAATCCGTGGATCGAGGCGACCGGTCTTACTCCCACCGGTCTTCGCCAAGCCCTCGCAAGCAATCCGTCAAGTCAGCAAGAACGAACCTATGCCGCACTTTATTTCTTGCAGCCGCTCGTCATCGGTGTCACTTCTCTCTTCTTCATCGGCACTGGCGTCATTTCAGTTAGCATCGGCTACGACATCGGCGTCGCACTGTTGAGAGCGGGCGGTTTAGGCGATTTGAGCGGACCATCCGTCATCGCAGGCGGTCTTGCCGATCTCATCGCGGGCTTGATGATCGCATGGCGGCCAACCGTTCGCTGGGGCCTTTACCTGGCGATTGGGCTCTCGCTCTTCTATTTGGTCTTTGGCACATTCTTGCTTCCAGGATTGTGGCGCGACCCAATCGGGCCGATGCTCAAGATCTTCCCGCTTATCGTGCTCAATCTGGTGGCGCTGGCGATGGTGCGCGGCAAATGAGCCTCTATCTTCTGCTGAAGTTCGTTCACGTCATCGGGGCCGCCGTCCTCCTGGGCACCGGCGCCGGCATCGCTTTCTTCATGCTGATGGCGCACGTGTCCAAGAACGTAGCGGTGATCGCCGGCGTTGCGCGCATCGTCGTGACTGCAGACTTCATTTTCACCGCTACAGCGGTCGTGCTTCAGCCTATAACCGGCGTCGCGTTGGCGTACGTGGTCGGCTATGAGCTGACCGACGTGTGGATCGTCGCATCCATCATACTCTACATCGTAACAGGCGCCTTCTGGCTGCCCGTTGTTTGGATGCAGATGCGCATGCGCAAATTGGCCGAGACGGCGCTGCAGTCGGGGGCCCCACTTCCCGATGCCTATCACAAGCTCTTTCGGCTCTGGTTCGCGTTTGGCTTTCCTGCTTTCGCCGCTGTGCTCGCTATTTTTTGGCTGATGATCGCCCGGCCCGTGACGTTCCCTGTCTAGAAACCGTTTGGCTCGCCGCGGCGTTGCACCGACATGCAAGACGGCAATGTGAGGCTAACTTCCGGCGCGCTCGCGGGGCTTGTGGCAACGGCGCCAATGACAGTGGCCATGCGCGCGCTGTGGGAGAAGCTCCCCGAGAATGAACGCTACCCAGCCCCGCCGCGGGAGATCGTTGACAGAACGACCGGGGGAGGCGCGGCCACGGCGTTGCTGAGCCACTTCGCTTATGGCGCACTTTGCGGCGCGCTGTTTGCTGCAGGCACTCGTCGCAGCCTTGGAGAGGGCGTGGCGTTCGGCGTGGGCGTGTGGGCTGCCAGTTATTTGGGGCTGCTTCCTAGCCTTGGCGTGCTTCGGCCAGCTTGGGCACATCCGCCACGGCGGACGGCGTTGATGTTATGCGCTCACGTCGCATGGGGCGCCGCCACCGCGTTGGCCTGCAAAGAACTAGAGCGCGCTTCGGAGACAGCATTCTCCGCGGGACCGGCCAAGGATGCATCTGTGCGTCCGAAATCGCGCGGGCGCTTTGCGAAGTCTTGACCACGCGCGAACGCGATCACGCACGAATTGAGTCGTTGATGAAGGCGAGGCGCGTGCTTTTTGACGTTTCTCTGGTCGAGGCAAGGGCTAACGCGGACTCGGAATAGTGGCCGGAGCGAGTGCTGCGAGGCGGCCACGCTCGCGCTTTGTCAGGGCGACGCTGCTTCCTGGCTCGATGCGTTTGAGACGCGCGCGCTGAGCCAAGTCTTGTGCTGCTTGTTAGCATCGGCATGGATACGGCGGAACACCGCCAATGCCTGACCGACCACTTGATCCATGTTGTAGTAGCGGTAGCAGGCGAGACGTCCAACGAAGAGAGCATCTTTGTCGGCGTCAGCCAATGCTTCGTAGCGCTTGTAGACCGCCTGGTTCTCCGGTCGTGGTATCGGATAATAGGGATCGCCTTCGGCAGTGGGATACTCATAGGTGATGGTTGTCCGGGCATGTTCCTGGCCCGTCAGATGCTTGTACTCCGTGATGCGCGTGTAAGGTACGTCCTCCGATGGATAGTTCACCGTGCCGACACTCTGGAAACACGGGCGCGATAGCGTCTCGTGCCTGAAGTTGATGCTGCGATAGGGCAGCTTGCCATAGGCATACCTGAAGTATGCATCGATCGGTCCCGTATAGATAAGCCGATCAAAGCGAACCTTGGCGCGCGCCGTCTCGAAATCGACGCCGAGCTCGACATCGATATTGCCCTGGTCGAGCAGATTACGAAACATTGCCGTATAGCCGTCACGCGGCATATATTGGAATCGGTCGGTGAAGTAGCGATCGTCTGTATTGGTGCGCGTTGGGATCCGCGCCGTGACCGATTTGTCCAGTTCGCTTGGGTCAAGGGACCATTGCTTACGGGTGTAGCCCCGGAAGAACTTCTCGTAGAGATCTCGGCCGACGGCAGCGACCACGACATCTTCGGACGTCCGGATTTCCGCAGGGTTCTCTTGGCGCGAGGCCAGGAAGGCGGCGGCTTCCTCGTCCGATTTGAGATCGAGCCCGTAGATCGTGTTAAGCGTGGTGCGGTTGATCGGGATTGGCGCCTCCTTGTCGCCAATGACAGCGTGGACGCGGTGTTCGTACGGCCGCCAGGAAGTGAATTCGCTCAAATACGCGAAAATGTCCGCGCTGTTGGTGTGAAAGATGTGCGGGCCGTACTGGTGCATGAGGATGCCGGCATCATCGAGCTTGTCATGAGCGTTGCCGCCTATGTGGTCGCGCTTGTCGATGACAATCACTCGCTTCCCGAGTTGCGAAGCGAGGCGTTCGGCCAGCACAGATCCCGCAAAGCCGGCGCCAACGATCAAATAGTCATAGGGCGTTGAGCGCTTGGCGCGAGTTGGGCGAAAAGGGAGCACATCGGCGTTCTCCTGTTTCAGGTGGCGCGTGATGTGGTCTTCCATAGAGTTTGCGGTCGCCGTCCAGGATTGAGCCGAGAGCAGCGCATTGACGGGAGCGCGCCAGTCAACTCGCTTGGACAGCACCAAGGCTTGCTTGCATGCGGCTATGAACTCGTCCGGGTTCGAAGCGATCATTACCGCTTCGAGTTCGCCGTAATGCCGGATGACGTCTTTGATCGGCGTCGATACGACCGGCCGGCCGGCGGCCAGATACTCGGGTGTCTTTGTCGGGCTAATGAAGCGGGTCGAGTCGTTGATCGCGAACGGCATCAATGCGACATCCCAGCCTGAGAGATAGGCGGGAAGCTCATCGTAGTGCTTCTGTCCGAGATAATGGATGTTCGGAGGCTTCGGCAGTTCGTCGGGTGAGATCTTCACCACGGGGCCGACCATCACGAACGACCAATCGGGTCGCATCTTGGCGACTTGGCGCAACAGATTGATGTCCATGCGCTCGTCGATGACGCCATAGAAGCCCAGGCGCGGGTGGGGGAGCGCCATTTGATCGGTGGGGTCGCTCGCGGTTGATGCCTTCACGAAGTGTGCGCGGTCGATGCTCGAAGGAAAGGGATGAATATTGTGGTGACGATGGCGCTTTGCTTCGTAGAGTGAATGGCCTCCGGTGAAAACGACGTCGGCGGTCTCGAAAAGCTCCGACTCCAGCGCGGTGAGTTCGGGCGGCGCGAAGCGGAAGTTGGCCAGTTCGTCCATACAATCGTAGACGGTGCACGCCGCCGGCAGATCGCGCGAGAACGGCAGCATCATCGGCGTATAGTACCAGCGAATCCAGCGCCGGCCCTGTCCGGCGTAAAGCGTAAGCAGGGTGTGCAACGTCTTTTGCTGTGTTTGGGCGTCTTGCCCCTTCGGTAACAGCGGCGTCACGATCGTCACCCGAGTGCGTTCGCACTGATCTATGTGGAGCGACGGGGTGGTTCGTTCGCTTTCGAACAGCGGCTCCTCCCAAAAAATCACTGCGCGCTTGCGCGCAAAGGCATTCATCAGGTGTTGGGGTCGTTGAAGAACAAAGCGCCAGCGCAAATGAGAAAAACAAATGAGCGGATTTGAGCTCATGGCTTCGGAAGCCGGGCCGTTTGTTCGCGGCGGTTGCTGACGCAATGGAGTTCTCGCTGTTTGAGGGTGCAAGCAAAAGCCGCGATGCACAAGGTTTGTTCCCGACATGGCACAGGATGCGTGCGTACGGTCTGGACGGCGGTAAAGCGCGCTCTATCTCGTGCGCGTGAGCAAGCTTGAACTCTGGGGCGGACACGAATGCACGGTGAATCGAATCGATGACGTTTTCATCGATCAGACTGTGCGGAGCGGGCATGACGCCCGCGCATCTGATATTGACGACTTCACCGCGCTTGGCCTGAAGGCCATCCGCTATCCGGTGTTATGGGAGCGCGTCGCGCCACATGAGCCCGGCCGGTGCGATTGGAGCTGGACTGACGAGCGGCTCGCGCGCCTACGGGACATAGACTTGCGCGTCATTGCGGGGCTTGTGCATCACGGATCGGGTCCGCGCTATGTAGATCTCCTGTCGCCGGACTTCGCACCTGGACTGGCCCGTCACGCGGCGCAAGCCGCAGAGCGTTATCCCTGGATCGCGGACTGGGCGCCGGTTAACGAGCCACTGACAACGGCGCGCTTCTCCGCCCTTTATGGCCATTGGTATCCGCACGCGCGCAATGAGCGGCTGTTCTGGCTTGCCTTGCTCAATCAAATCGATGCGACGCGGCTGGCGATGCGAGAAGTGCGGCGGGTGAACGCGAAGGCACGCCTTGTTCAGACGGAGGATCTTGGCCGTACCTATTCAGTGCGCGCTCTCGCGCAGCAAGCGGGGTTCGAACGAGTGCGGCGTTGGATGACGTGGGACCTACTGAGCGGGCGCGTGACGAACCGACACCCGTTGTGGAAGCGGCTTCAGAGGTTTGGCTTTGGCGATCATCTGCGCCGGATCGCGGATGATCCGTGTGCCCCTGACATTCTAGGCGTGAACCATTATCTCACGAGCGACCGCTTTCTCGACACGCGCTGCGATCGCTATCCAGGCGTGCCTGTCGGGGGCAATGGCAAGGAACGCTATGTGGACGTTGAAGCGGTACGCGTCATGGCGGTCGCTCCGGCCGGTCTCGAGAATGCGTGCCGGGAAGCCTGGCGCCGCTATCGAATTCCGATCGTTCTGACCGAAGTCCACAATGGTTGCACGCGAGAGGAGCAAGTGCGGTGGTTTGCCGACGCGTGGGCTTCCGCTCGGCGGCTGCGGCGCGAAGGTGTCGACATGCGGGCGGTCACCGCATGGTCGCTCCTGGGCGCGTATGACTGGGACAGCCTACTTACGCGCCGTCGCGGCCGTTATGAGTCCGGGGCCTTCGACGTGTCATCCGGCGCGGCACGCGCGACCGCGTTAGCACACTTCCTCACGAAGCTCGGCGCAGACGAAAGGGCCAAATCAGATCTGGGCGGCGATGGCTGGTGGCGGCGCGACATCCGCTTAGTGCATCCGCCCACGGCTATCGCCATTCGGGGCGCATCTTACAAGCCTGCGAATCGGCGAGGAGCTCCACTGTTGATCCTCGGCGCGAGCGGCACGCTTGGACAAGCGCTGAGCCGGGCCTGCTCACTCCGCGACCTTGATTGTGTGATCACAAGCCGCGCACAACTATCTTTGTGCGATGAGGGAAAGCTCGCAAAAACCCTGCTGGAGATAAAACCGCGCGCCGTAATAAACGCGACGGGCTGGGTGCGGGTGGATGATGCCGAACGCGAGGCCGAGGCCTGCCGCAAGGCGAACACGGAAGGTGCGGTGATGCTCGCGTGCGGTTGCGCGGAGCGCGGCGTACGCAGCGTGACATTTTCCAGCGATCTGGTTTTCGACGGCGTCGCCGGACGCCCTTATCTTGAAGCTGACGCGCCCAACCCGCTTAACATATACGGCGCGAGCAAAGCGGATGCGGAGCGCGCCATTCTCGCTCTTGGCGTCAATGCTCTGATTGTGCGGACGGCTGCGTTCTTCTCGCCGCATGACCCCCATAACTTCGCGGCGTGGCTCGTGCGTGAGTTGCGCGCCGGCGGGCTGGCGGAATGCGCATCCGACCTCGTCGTTTCACCGACCTACACGCCAGCGTTGGCGAACGCTGTGCTCGATCTGGTCATCGATCAGGAGTCGGGCCTATGGCACTTGAGCAATGGCGCCGGCGTCTCGTGGTCGGACTTTGGCCAACTCGTTGCGCGCGCCGCGAAGTTGGACACGGAGCGGGTGCGGCCGCGGCCAGCGCAAGACCTCGGTTGGCGTGCGCGCCGTCCGGTGTATTCGGCGCTTGGCTCCGCTCGCGGGAAGCTGCTCCCGGAGTTGGATGAGTCTGTTGCGGAATTCGCCGGTGCATTGGCGCAATCGGCGCGGGTAGTGGATCAAGCGCGCCGACAGGCTTGCACCGCCTGAACGGCGCGTGCGTGCACGTCTTCCGCGGTCATGCCAGGTTTGTAGAGTTCCGAGCCGAGACCAAACGCAACCGCGCCAGCTTCTCGCCATTCTGCGAACTCCTGGGGCCGTACTGAGCCGACAGCGTAAAGACGAGCGTCGTGAGGCAGCACGGCGCGGATCG
>DASPMA010000363.1:0-5463 GCA_035627335.1 Binatia bacterium | reverse complement strand
GCCCGGCGACGTGCGATGCGATTCCAGGCGCACAAAGCGTTCGAGCACGCGGTCGCGTTCGGAGGGCGGGACGCCCGGACCGTCGTCGAGCACATCAACTTCGATTCGCCCATCGGGACGGCGCACCGCGCGCACTTCGACGTTGCCGCCCTCATTCGTGTATTTGAGCGCGTTCTCGATCAGATTGGAGACAGCCTGGGTGAAAAGGCCATGATCGCCCTTCAGCATCAAGCCGTCCTGGATGGTCGCCGTGAGCTTGCGGCCCTGTTCCTCGGCCGCAGGTTCGTAGAACTCAAACAGTTCGCGCAGAATCGCACTGGCGTCGACGCGCTCGAACTTCCAATTGCTCGCCGCCTCCACGCGCGCGAGCCGCAACACGGCGGCGAACATGTCCAGCAGGCGATCCGCTTCATCGAGCGCCTTGCGCAAAGCCTCGCGATCGGCGGCGGAGTCGGGCGGCGCTTCAAGCGCAGCTTCTAGTTTCTGTCGAAACCGCGTCAGAGGCGACCGTAGATCGTGGGCGATGGCGTCCCCGGCGGTGCGCGTCGTCTGCATCAGCTGTTCCAGGCGGTCTAGCATCGCATTCATCGCCTCGGCGAGCGCGTCGAACTCGTCGCCGGCGCCGCGTACGGGCGCCCGGCGCGTCAGATCGCCCGCCATCACTTCGCGCGCTGTGTTGGAGAGGCCTTCCGCCAATCGCGCCGCCTGGTTCGCGGCCACCAGGCCGCTGATCACCGAAAGAATTACGCCGACGAACGCCACCGTCAGCAGCACGCGCGTGATGCGCGCGGCAAGCACTTCGCTCTCGCCGAGGTCCCGCGCGACCAGCAGGATCGGTCCGTTGATCAGGCGCCCGATGCGGCCGCTTGCGCGTCCGCGTACAGGCGCGCCTTCCTCGTCCACGCGCTCAAAGCTGAATGAGATGCGCTCGGCTGTTTCTCCCGGGGCGGCCGGCAATTGCGGGAAATCGCCGGTAACGACGACGCCATTGTTCTCCGCCAGGACATAGAGAAAGGGCCCTTGCCGCGCCGAGCGCTCCACGACCTCCTGGTTGAGCCGGCGCATGCCGCCTTCGGCATAAGCGCGTTCAAGCGTGGCGTATTCCTGATCGGCGAGATCGTCGGATTCGCGCACCAGCTGCCCGGCCGTGGCGAAGTAAACGTACACGAGCATGAGCACGACGAAGGACAGCACGACGCCGGCCTGCACCAAAGCAAGCCGGAACGTCGTTGTGCGCAGGAGCGAGTCGAGGCGGGGCCTCATCCCTCGAGACGATAGCCCGAGCCTCTCACCGTGTGCAGCAGCGTTTGCCCGAAATCGCGATCAATCTTCGAGCGGAGGCGCGAGATGTGGACGTCGATTACGTTCGTTTGCGGATCGAAATGATAGTCCCAGACATTCTCGAGCAGCATCTTGCGCGTCACGGTCTGGCCGGAATGGCGCATCAGGTATTCCAGGAGGCGGAACTCGCGCGGCTGCAGATCGAGCTTCTTGCCGTCCCGCTTCACGGTGCGCGCCAGCAGATCCATTTCCAGGTCACCGACCTTGAGCTGCGTTTGCGGACCGCGATCGCGGCCGTGCCAGAGCGAACGCACGCGCGCCAAGAGTTCGCGCGTGGAGAAGGGCTTGCCGAGATAGTCGTTGGCGCCGGCGTTGAGGCCTTCGACGCGATGATCCTCGTCGTGCAGCGCCGACAGGATCAGCACCGGCGTCGAGACGCCCTGGCCGCGGAGGTCGCGCACGATGGCGACACCCTGCTTCTTCGGCAGCATGCGGTCGAGCACGATCACATCGTACGCGCCGTTCAACGCCATGTTCTCGCCTGTCTCGCCGTCATTGGCGACGTCGACCTCGTGGTCGTCCGCCGTCAGCGACGACTTCAGGGTCTGGGCCATATCGGCATCGTCCTCGACCAGCAGCACTCGCATGGGCTTGTCCCCCTAGTCGCCGAGTTCGGCGGCGATGAAGCGGCGGCCGGCGCGGCCGTCCACCTGCAGCAATAACGGCCTGTTGGCGCGCTCGGCGGCTTGCACGGCCGTCGCCAGTTCAGCCGGCGACGCTATTGCGCGCCCACCGGCCTGCAGGATCACGTCGCCGGGCTGAACACCTTTTTCCGCGGCGTCGCTGTCCGGATCGACGGACGTGACGACAACGCCGCTCTGGTTTCCTTCAAGCTCGTAGCGCGTACGGTCCGCTTGCGTAAGCGGGCGTACCGACAGGCCGAGCGAGCCTTGCGCCACACCCGGCGCGCCCGGTGTTGCCGGGGGCGTCGCATCCTCCTGATTAGGCGCATTGTTCGCCGCGAGCGTTTGCTCGGACGGACGCTCGCCCAGACGCAGGTTCAGCGTGCGGCGCTGGCCATTGCGCAGAATTTCAAGCCGCGCGTTCTGCCCGATCGCCGTCGCGCCGACGCGTTGCGTCAGGTCGCGGCTGTCTTCGATACGGCTGCCGTTATAGCTCAGCACAACGTCGCCCTGCTGCAGACCGGCGCGCGCCGCCGGACCATCCGGCACCAGCGTCGCGATCAGTGCGCCGCGCGGCTCGTCAAGTCCGAGGCTGCGCGCAATGTCTTCGTCCAGGGGTTGGATCGACACGCCGATCCAGCCGCGCGAGACGCGTCCGCTGCGGATGAGCTGCTGCACGATCGCGTTGGCGGTATTGGCCGGAATGGCGAAGCCGATGCCGACATTGCCGCCGGTGGGCGAGAAGATCGCGCTATTCACGCCGATGACATTGCCGTTGAGATCGAAGGTCGGGCCGCCCGAATTGCCGCGATTGATCGGCGCGTCGATCTGCATGTAGTCGACATAGGCCGAGGAGCCTGCATCGCGGCGGCCGGTGGCCGAGACGATGCCCGCGGTCGCGGTGCCTTCAAGGCCGAACGGATTGCCGACCGCGACAACCCAATCCCCAACGCGAACGTGGCTGGCGTCGTCGAACGTGACGTACTGAAAACGCCCGCTGCCCTCGATGCGCAGCACGGCAATGTCGGTCGCTTCATCCGAGCCGACGATCTGCGCCTCGAGTTCGCGCCCGTCGCTGGTGCGCACCGTGATTTCTTCAGCGCCTTCGATCACGTGATGGTTGGTGACGATGGTGCCGCTCTGATCGATGAAAAAGCCCGAGCCGAGCGAAGTCGGCGCCGGGCCTGGGCGGCCCGGACGGCCGCGGAAGAATTCTTCGAAGCCCGGCGGCAAGCCTTCCGGCAGCTCGGCGCGCGCCGCATCCGGGCGCTGGCGAACCGAGATGGAGACGACGGCCGGACGCACGCGCTCGATCAGGTCGGCGAAGCTCATCGGCGCGCCGCGCGGCTGCGCCACGGAACCGGGGTTGATTTCTTGCGCCGTGGCGCCGCGCGCGAAAATCAGCGGCGCAGCGGAGAAGCCGGCGAACAGTGTCAGGGCCGCACCGCCTGCAATGGCAGTGCGGCGGAGGTACTTCAGAGCAGCGGCGTCGGTCATTGATAACCCTTGAGGATAACCAGGGATTGGAGGCGCACTCCGCCTCCCATTGCAAGCCCTAGATAGTTGGCCCTGACGGTCCGGTAAGGGCGCTTTGGGGCGAAGTTGCGATGAATTGGGGCGTTGGCCGTGAAGATTTTTTGGACAATCAGCCGCTTGCGCGACGAACTGCGGGACCGCCACGATAATTAGCGCGCGTTAACGCTCGCCCTCCTCCGGCGAGAGCGGCGGGTCGCTTTCGCCTGGACGCCGGCGCATGGCGAAGATGCTCACAAGCCCCAACCCCAAAAGCAGGAGCGGCGCGCCCCAAAGCGCCCAGGTGCGCGCGTCCCAAGGCGGGCGGAACAACACGAAATCCCCATAGCGCTGACGGAAGTAGGCGCGGATTTCATCATCGCTATCGCCTGCCGCCACGCGCTCACGCACCAGGCGACGCATGTCGGCGGCGATGTCGGCCGTGGATTGCGCGATCGGTTCGTTCTCGCATTGCACGCAGCGGATCTCGCGCTCCAGCGATTGCGCGCGCGCTTCCTGTGCGGGATCGGCGAGCACCGCTGGTGCGACGACGGCGAGGAAGGCAGCAATGAAGCTCATATTGCGCTCCTCTTGCGCCGCGCGAGCGCAATCAGGCTGAGCAAACCGCCGAGCGCCATCATCAGCGCGCCGGCGAAAATGAAGTGCACGAGCGGATTGTGATAGAGCCGCACCGCCCACGCGCCATCGCCATTCCGCACAGGCTCGCCGAGCGCGATGTAGAGATCGCCGTCGAGCCCGCTGAGAATACCGACTTCCGTCGTCGGCGTTGGCGCGGTCGGATAGAAGCGCCGTTCGGCGCGGACGGTGCGCGCTTCCCCCGCGCTGTCGACGCGGAAGTTTGCACGTGTCGCCATGTAGTTCGGGCCGTCATGCTCGCCGACTTCGAGGAGCGTCACGCGCCGCCCCGCGAAGGCAACGCCCTGGCCCGGCGACAACGCAACGGCCTGCTCGGCGCGGAATCCAGTCTCCGCGATCGCGCCGATCGTCAGCACGCCTGCGCCAATGTGCGCGAGCGTCATCGACCACACGGCAAGCGGCAGCACAGCGAGCTTTAACAGCGCTTGGCCCTCGCCACGTTGCAGGCGCGTCCAGAGATAGATCAGTCCGCCGCCAATCAGCCACGCGCCAATGGCGAGCCCCATCGCAGGGACCGCGCGCCAGCCGGTCGACACCATGGCGACGATCATGGTCAGCAATGAGAGCGCGGCGGCCGGCGCGAGACGCACGAGCGCCGCGCGCGCATCGCCCACGCGCCATGTCAGCATCGGCCCCAACGGCAGCAGCAGGAACAATGCGGCAAGCAGCGGCGCGACGGTCGCGTTGAAGAAGGGCGGGCCGACGGAAATCAATCCGCCGCCTGCCGCTTCGACCAGCAACGGATAAAGAGTGCCGATCAGCACAACGCCTGCCGCAACAGCGAGCCCGAAATTGTTCCAGACCAGCATGCTCTCGCGGCTGACTGCAGCGAAGCCCGAAGGCTGTGCTAGTTTCGGCGCGCGCCACGCGTAGAGCCCAAAGCCCGCGCCCATCGCGATGCCCAGCAAAACCAGAACCGCGATGCCGCGCTGCGGGTCGACGGCGAATGCATGCACAGACGTCAGTACCCCCGAGCGCACGAGGAACGTGCCCAGCAAGGCGAGGCCAAAGCCCATGATGGAAAGCAGTATGGTCCAACTCGCGAGCGAACCACGCCGCTCGGTCACGATCGCGGAGTGGACGAGCGCAGCAGCCACGAGCCACGGCATGAAGCTGGCGTTCTCGACCGGATCCCAGAACCACCAGCCGCCCCAGCCGAGCTCGTAATAGGCCCACCAGGATCCGAGCGTGATGCCGGCCGTGAGGAAGCCCACGCTGCCAGGGTCCACGGCCGCACCCAGCGCGCCCATGCGGCATCGACCTTGCCTTCGATCAGCGCGGCGACGGCGAACGAGAACGCCGTCGAAAGCCCGACGTAGCCCAGATAAAG
>DASPMA010000362.1:0-3625 GCA_035627335.1 Binatia bacterium | reverse complement strand
CGGCCGTGCCGTTGCACCAGCCATTCAGGTCGTCGGCTCCTCCGTCCACCGCTGCGGTGTTAAGCAGCCCGCCAGCGCCGCTCAGCTCGCCGAGTGCGATGAGGCCGGAGTTGATTGTGAACTCGCAGCGCTCTTCAACCGAGCCTGTGATGTCCACCGTGCCGGTGACTTGCGCCGAGGCTTGCGACGCTGCTCCAGCCACGACAAGCGCGGCTACAGCTCCAAGAATTGCACGCATTTGGCTTCGCTCCTTATTCAATCTCATGGCGTGATGGTTACAATGATCGTCCCGCTGTACGGGCCCGAAACCAGGATGTCGCTTGCGTTGGCCGTGACGAACGTGTCCGCGCGCACCACGACGTTATCCGTGACGTTCTGAAGGTGGGCCGTGAGCTGAGCTGGGGAGCTGCCCGCGCCGCCAGATGCATCGGTGATGGTTTCAGTCGCGGAGGGCACCGTCAGGAAGTCCGCATACGCGGTGTAGTTCACGGTGTTCGTGTATCCCGGCCCCGGCGCTGGAGCGACGTTCACGATCGGCGATGCGTCGATGCTGACGAACGGACGCGACGTGCACGACACTTGAATGCCGTCGCCAGTAGTCGATTGCGCCGGGATCGCGGTCAGCGTTCCGTCGGTGTCGGCCAAATCGCCGAGATTCCACGTATCGGAAAAAGCGCTGGGGCCCCCGGAGCCATTGACGCTGCACTTGCTATTCACGGTGCCCGTAATGTTCACCGTGCCGGTCACCGTTTGCGCCGAAGCGGCGCCCGCGACAGCCAACGCTGCAATCACACTTGCCGATAACAATCCAACTCTCATCTTCCACTCCCATCCATGCCGGCCGCGCGGCCGGCGCCCCCTTCAATTTCCCGCGCGCGCATGCGCGCAAGGAGCGCCTCAGGGTGAAGCGCTCAAAGTCACAACCAGCGTGTCGCTGTAACTCGCCGCGATAAGCACCTCGGGGCCGGGATACGGCGGAGCGCTGACGCGCAAATACGAACCGGACACCGCGCTCGCTGTGTCATTCAAACGAAGGCCCTGCGTGGTGGTCGCAGGGCCCAGAAACGTCGAACAGGTCGACCCGGTCGTCAGCGTCGACGCCGCGCATGTCGCGCTGGTTGACGTTGTGTCGCCCTGAAGGAACAGCGTCACGTCATAAGGCGCGAACGCAATGTAGCCCGTCGGCAGAACGCCGGGCGTGGCCAACAGGCCGCCATTGCCGGACACGACGCCCACCCGCATTGGCAGCGTGCAGTCGAGCGTGAAGTTGAAATCATGATTGAGCCCGACATCGTCGAAGTCTGGCTGGTCGTACGTTCCCGATGGCGCCGTGCCGAACCCGCAATGGTTGTCGATCGACGCGGTGACGGGCACGGTGAGAACGATTGAGTTCGGCGAACCGTGGCCGGGCGCATAGGCCGTCGTTTGCGCGACGCTCTCGGCGCACCACAAGCCAGCAAACACAGCACAAGCGAGCGCAGCTTTGCGCATGCCTTCCCCGTTCGGCTCTTTGTCCGTTTGCTTTCGAGCGAAAGCCGTTCAGTTCAACGAATAGGGACTCTTGGAGCGCGCCCGCGTCGCGGGCGCGTGTAAATCAGTCGCTTGTGCTTATTCCCCGGCCCAACAGACCAACCCAACAGCCCTCTCAGCGTCGTTAACCCTAGAGAGGGAAAAAAGTACGCGCATACCCCACATGGAGTAATTGTAAAGAATCTCTCGCGCCGATTGCAGTGCGTGGCGCGGCGAGCACACCGCCCTGGCGAAGATGTACAACATGGACGTTTCTGGGAGTAACGCGCAGAACCCAGCCGCGCGTGCACCAGATTGGGCATGACGCTTTTGCCGCGTTGCTTATGACGCCGATAGGGGCACAAGGGCGGCACGGCGGCGACGCTATCAAACTCCACGGCGTCGTCGCCTGCTCGCGCGCCGCTCACGTAACCGCTGCTACGGCATACGTCGTGTCGTACTGACATTTGGGTACGGCATACCCAAACTGTGGTATTACAATCCCCAATATGGACGCTACCCCAGGCCATCTCATGGGGGCGTGAGAGTGCACGACACATTTCAGGGCCAGGTTGAACACCTCAAGCAGGTGATCAGTCGGGGCGAAGCAGACGCCAAAGCTTGGCTTGGCGCGGTCATCGAACTCATGGGCGCATTCGGGGCGACCGGGGCGGCCGTGTACGCGCCGCCCCATCTCGGCCGGCCGATCATCCCGTTCTTGCTGCACAACCTTGACTATTCGGCGATCGCCCACCGGCTCTCCGCATACACCAACAGAGCGCTTTTTCTTCAGGCGGCCATGGAGCGTGGGCTCGTGCCGGGCGTCTTCACCGACCGCGAAGTCATGCCTTTCGAGGAGCTGCAGCGCCACGACTATTACCGAGAGATTCTCGTACCGCTCCGGTGGGCCGACGCCCTGCAAATGGCGCCGCGCGCTCCTTCAGCGACGGAGGCGGGCCTGGTATTCGCTTTTTATCGCTTCGACGAGGTGCCCCCCTTCGACGTGGAAGCACAAAGGCTGGCGCAGGTCCTCCTGCCGCACCTCGCGGAGTGCACGCGGAACCATTTTCGCGTGCCGCTGCAAGAGAACGTGCCGCCGGCGCTGCGGGCCCTCGACGGCTTCTCGACGCCCTGCATTGTGGTCGCGGCGTCCGGCAAATGCATTCATGCGAACCTGGCCGCACAGACATTGCTCAAACAGGAGCAAGGGCTGAGTTTGCGGAGCGGCGTTCTGTCAGCGCCGGACGCGAACGCGAACAAGCAGCTGCATGACGTCATTCTACGCGCCGCTAACGCCGGCGCCGATGCCGAACCGATCGAAACACTGCTGTTTGCGAACGGTCCCGCGCCCGTGCTGGCGATCGTTGCGCCGCTGCCGGGCGAAGAAAACGGCCTGCGCTTCGAAGGCCGCGCGTGCGCCGCCATCTATCTCATCCAGGTGGAGGGCCACGAGCAGTATGCCGCTCAAGCACGCCGCGCTCAGCTGCTGTTCAATCTCACCGGCGCGGAGACCGGCATTCTCTCGCTCTTTCTTGCCGGCCGCTCCTTGAGCGACATCGCCGCCGAGCGGAAGACCGCAACGATCACCGTGCGCACGCAGCTCAAGTCGATCATGCACAAAACGCACAGCCGCCATCAGCTCGATCTGCTGCGTTTCCGCCGGTTAGCGCCCTAGTTTCGACCGCGCGCCCCAAATGCCGCCGATGCGGCCGAGCTTGGCCATCACCGTCAGGTTCGCAATCAGGCCGCCTGGGGATGAGCGACCCGCCGAATTCCAAGCACTTGCTTCCGAAGCGGTAACTGGCGCGCCCGAAGAGATTCGAACTCCTGACCCCCAGATTCGTAGTCTGGTGCTCTATCCAGCTGAGCTACGGGCGCGAGGGGGCGGGACATAGCCGCCCACGGCGGCGGTTGCAAGGCGGGGCAGGATCAGGCGGTCGGGCGGATCGCGAAGCCGGCGGGCGTCTCGGCGCTCTCAGGCGTTTCGATCTGGATGTCTGCGACGCGGGCGCCGGGCGGGCCGCGCCAACAGGCGGCGACCAGCTCATCCACGCTTTCTGCAGCGCCCGAGACGAGCGCCTCCACCGTGCCGTTGCGCCGGTTGCGCACCCAGCCG
>DASPMA010000361.1:0-3065 GCA_035627335.1 Binatia bacterium | reverse complement strand
CCTCTGTTCTTTCTCGACCGCGTGCTAAGAGTCGATGCTCTGTTGGCGAATGTGCTCGTCTCTATCGCGCTCTGCATCGCGCTGCCGAGCTATCTTTTCTTCGGCTGGCTGAGCGACCGGATCGGGAGGAAGATCATTCTGCTCGGCGGCGCTGGGCTGGCGGCGCTGACAATCATCCCGGCGTATCACCTGCTCACGCAAGCGGCGAACCCCGCACTTGCCGACGCGCAGCGCAATGCGCCTGTTGTCGTCTACGCCGATCCTGCTGCCTGCTCAGTCCAATTCGATCCGATCGGCGCGGGCGGGTTCGACACGAACGACTGCGACATCGCTAAAGCGTTTCTGACGCGTGCGGGCGTCAGCCACGCAAGTGAGCCGTTACCGGCAGGCTCGCGTGCGGAAATCCATGTCGGCGCGCAGATCGTGCAGGCCCCGGCTGTGAGCGCGCTCGAAGAAGGCGACAGGCGTGACGCGGCGATCGCCTCGTTCCAAGCCGGCGCGCGCGCCGCGCTCGACGCGGCGGGTTATCCAACCGCGGCTGATCCCGCGCGCATTAATCAGCCCATTGTCGTGTTGGTCATCGTCTATCTGCTGCTGTTGGCGACCATGACCTACGCGCCGGTATCCGCCTTCCTCGTCGAGCTTTTCCCGGCGCGCATCCGCTACACGTCGCTCTCGCTGCCGTACCATCTCGGTACCGGCTGGATCGGCGGCTTCATGCCGGCGACGGCGTTCGCGATCGTCGCCGCCAACGGCGGCATTTATTCGGGGCTGTGGTATCCGGTGTTCTTCGCCGCCCTCAGCGTGATGGTGGGCGTGTTGACGGTGCCGGAAACGCGCGGTCGGCCGATTTCCTGATCAGCACGCCATCCCGGTTTGCCGCTGCATGCCGGTGAGGAAGAGCCGCAGCGCATCCGCCAATTCGCACGCCGCCGCATGTGCTTCAGCGCGTTGCTCGGCCGGCAGCGCGTCGAGGAGTTCGCGGCACACGTCCGCGTGCTCGATGTCGGCGACTTCGTGCACTTCGAAGAATTTCAGCGCCGCCGGCGACGTCACGTCGTAGCGCTCGACCAGCCCCGCGATCTTGGTCTTGGCGATCGCGGGAAGCTGGCTCTCATACGCATAGAGCGCGGCCAGGCCCGACGCATAGGACCGGCGCGAGAGGCGGCGGAAGGTTTCGATCAGATGGCGCGTTTCGGCATTGGTCTGCGTCTCGCGCACATCGTCTTCACCAGCGCCCATGGCCTTGGCGAAGCCGAGCCACAGCGAAGCGTGATCGTTCTTGCCTTCGCCGAGACCTTCCTCTTCCGCGAGGTTTTCCGCCAGCAGACGGCGGCCCTTCGCGTCAGGGCAGTTGGCGTGCACCGCGCTGACGGCGCGCGGGAAGGCTTCGACGTGATGGAAATATTGCTTGGCGTACTCACGCAGTGCTTCGCGCGTCAGCGTCCCTTCCTCCCAGGCCTTGTAGAACGGGTGCGAAAGCATGGAACGCTTCTCGATGGCGGCATCGATCGCCGCCGAAGTGCAAACATAACCGCCGAACGCGTCTGACATCGCATACCCCTCAAGGCCCGGCGCGTTTGGCGCGCCTCAAATCACGGCGGGAGCATACGAGCTTCCGCGCGCCGAAAAAGGGGCGCCTGGGCCGAAAACGTCTAGAGGCGCTGCGGCCTTTGCGCCGGCGCTTCCTCAGCCTCTGCCAACTTCTTGGCCTTTTTCAGCTTTTGCAGCGCCTTCTCACGCTTGAGGCGCGAGAGGTGGTCGATGAACAGAACGCCCTCGAGGTGGTCCATCTCATGCTGGATGCAGACGGCATAGAGGCCTTCGGCGTCTTCCTCGATCTGCTCGCCTTCATAGTTCAAATAACGCAGCTTTACGCGCGCGGGCCGTTCCACGTCGTCATAGATATCCGGGACCGAAAGGCAGCCTTCTTCGTACGTAAACAGCTCGTCCGACGCCCAGAGGATTTCCGGATTGACGAAATAGCGCGGCGCCTTGGGCTCGCCCTCTTTCGACAGGTCCATGACAATGATGCGCAGCGGCTCGCCGATCTGGATGGCGGCAAGGCCAATCCCCGGCGCGTCGTACATGGTTTCCAGCATGTCATCCATCAGCGCGCGGTGCGCATCGGTGACGCCGCCTTCGACGGGCGCCGATTTCTGTTTCAGGCGCGGGTCAGGCGCGACGAGGATGGGTCGAATAGCCATAGGTTTCCACAGGTATGAAGCGCCGTGGAGAGCGTCAAGCGCGCCAGCCCACAGTGCTTTCGCGTGCGCTTTCTGACGCTCCGGAACTCCCCTCGCAAGGGTGCGTTGGCAGCGCATTGAGCCGCGCCGTTCCCGGAGCGGCGTCGCGGCGTGGGCGGGCGTTGCGCTTCAGGAACTTGGTGAGGAGCCCATGAAACGCCTTCTGTTGGCTACGGCCGCCGTTATCGCGCTTGCCGTCGCCGCCCCGATCGCCACCGCGCAATATACCACCCCGCCGCCGGCCACAGCGCCCTACACCACGCCGCTCCCGGATGACCCGGCGACACCGCAGGATGAATCTTTGTCGGCGCAATCGAACACGACGACCGAGTCGCAATCGACTCTGACGACGCCCGGCGCGCAAACCACCGATCCACTGGCGTCGACTACGGCCCAAACTACGACCGGCGTCGACACAACGACGCAGGCGCAGGCCGATCCTTACGCGTCTGGCGCGACCACCTACAGCTCAACCACGACGGCGAATACGTACGCCGATGCGACCACCGGCATGGGTGAGAACGTTGCTACGCCGGCAAGCCTTGAAGAGCATGCGCGCGACGCGGGCATGGACGCCATGCCGATGACAGCGCAAGCCGTGTGCATGCCGCGCGAAATTTCGCTGACCACGAGCGGCACGCGGCTGTCGCGCGACAAACAGCATCAACTCATCAACGCCGCTGACCGCGCCTCGGTGTGCGAATTCCAGCGCGTTGTCATCAACAGCCCGAACGGGCGCGCCGACCAGGCGCGTCAGCTCCTGATCGATCACGGCGTCGACGCCAACATGATTGAAGTTGTGGACAGCGATACGGGCGG
>DASPMA010000360.1:0-3244 GCA_035627335.1 Binatia bacterium | reverse complement strand
CCGGGGAAGGGCTGTTCCGGCCTAGCCGCAAGAGCCTCTCGAGCGCGCTTGCCTATCTCGACGAGAACAAGGATGTCGCGGCGAATTTCGCCGAATATGCACTGGCGAGAACGAAGAAGTCGGCGGACGAAATCGCACCAGGAGAAGGCGGTCTGTTGCGCGACGGCGCCAAAATCCTCGCCGCCTATCGCAACGCCGCCGGAGAACTCCATGTCCAGTCAGCGACATGTACGCACCTAGGCTGCATCGTCCACTGGAACTCGTTCGAGCAGTGCTGGGACTGCCCCTGTCACGGTTCCCACTTCAGCCCGGGCGGCGACGTGCTGCAGGGGCCCGCGTCCAAACCGTTGGCCGATGCGGAGGAAACGAAGGAAATGGGGGCGCCCGGTCGGGATGCCCACGCGGGGAGAACCGAGCGATAGATAAATCCGGAAGAGGCCGTTCCTCCGCGGAACTTTGACAGCCCCGCGGGTGTTCATCGCCCGTCTAGCGGGGGATCGCCTCGATGCAGCG
The DNA here is from genome assembly GCA_035627335.1 of Binatia bacterium. Lineage (GTDB taxonomy): Bacteria > Pseudomonadota > Alphaproteobacteria > Caulobacterales > Aquidulcibacteraceae > Vitreimonas. Next base: position 2,731 of record DASPMA010000360.1, on the reverse strand, counting down.
TTCGGCAGGGAACAGCACGCATCATGTCGGCGCGCTCGCGCTCGCCTCTTGCATACTCCTCGCCGACGCTCATCCTGCCCAGGCCCAGCACCGCGCGGTTATTCCTGCATCGGCGGCTGCGCCGGCAGATGGGCAGTGGACAATGCCGGCGCGAGACTACGCGTCCTCGCGCTACACCGATCTCAATCAGATCACTGCGCAGAACGCGGCCCGCCTGCAGCCGATCTTCACCTTCGATCTCGACCCGCCAATCGATCGCGGGCAGGAAGCCGCCCCGATCGTCGTCGGGCACATGATGTATATCGTGTCGGCGTATCCAAACACGGTGTTCGCACTCGATCTGCGCCGGCCGCAGAATCCGCTCGAGTGGCGATACGACCCCGAGCCAAGCCCGGCAGCCCAAGGCGTCGCCTGCTGCGATGTCGTCAACCGCGGCGCGGCCTACGCGGGCGGCCGGCTCTTTTTCAACACGTTGGACAACCACACCATAGCGCTCGACGCAGCCACTGGGCGCGAACTTTGGCGCACCCGTCTCGGCGATATCAACCGGGGCGAAACGATGACGATGGCCCCTCTCGTGGTCCGCAATCGCGTCCTTGTCGGCAATTCGGGGGGCGAGTTCGGTGTGCGCGGATGGCTCGCGGCGCTCGACACCGCAACGGGGCAAGTTGTCTGGCGCGCGTACAGCACGGGCCCTGATCGCGACGTACTCATCGGCGAAAACTTTAGGCCCTATTACGCGATGGACCGGGGCCGCGATCTTGGCATGACGACCTGGCCGCCCGAGGCCTGGCGCATTGGCGGGGGCGCGCCGTGGGGATGGATTTCCTACGATCCGGATCTGAATCTAATCTACTATGGCACGGGCAATCCCGGCCCCTGGAATCCGGAACAGCGACCCGGGGACAACAAGTGGACGTCGGGCATGTTCGCCCGGGACGCCGACACCGGCGACGCGCGCTGGTTCTACCAGTTCTCGCCGCATGATCTGCACGACTACGATGCAGTGAACGAACTCATCCTGCTCGACATGCCGGTGCGCGGGCGCATGCGCCGCGTGCTCGTGCGCCCTGAACGCAATGGCTACGTCTACGTAATTGACCGCGTGACCGGTCAAGTTCTCTCGGCCGATCCATACGCACACATCACGTCGAGTCGCGGCGTCGATCTCCGCTCCGGACGCCTGATCGAGAATCCCGCGTTGCGTCCCGTGGAGAACCGGGTCGTGCGCGGCATCTGCCCCAACGCTTCCGGCGCGAAGGACTGGAATCCGTCCGCGTTCTCGCCGCGCACGGGGCTCATCTACATCCCTCATGCCAATCTCTGCATGGATTGGATGAGTTCGGAAGTGAACTACATCGCGGGCACCCCCTACCTTGGCGCGGAAGTGCGCATGTATGCAGGCCCCGGCGGACACCGCGGCGTGCTCACCGCCTGGGACCCTGTACGCCGCCGCGCCGCATGGCGCATCCGCGAAAACTTTCCGCTGTGGAGCGGCGCTGTTGTGACCGCCGGAGACGTCGTCTTTTATGGCACCCTGGACCGCTGGTTCAAAGCAATCGATGCACGCAGCGGCCGATTGCTTTGGCGCGTGCAGCTGGAGTCCGGCATCATCGGCCAGCCGGTCAGCTACCGTGGACCCGACGGACGCCAGTACATCGCTATTCTTGCGGGCGTCGGCGGTTGGGCCGGCGCTGTGGTTTCCGGGGGACTTGACCCGCGCGATCCCACCGCGGCGCTCGGCATGGTCGGGGCGACGGGCGATCTACCTCAACACACAGCGCCGGGCGGACGACTTTATGTCTTCGCGTTGCCGCAGAGCAGCTAGCGTGCTCGCGCTCGTGCTTGTCGCAAGCCTCGCGGGCTGCGAACGCGAGGCGCGTCCGACATCCGAACATCCTGCACGCATTCCCGCCCCGCAAGCAACGTCGATGCAGTCGAACGGCCCGCGCGATCCGCGGGCAGAGTTCTATGAGGGCAACGCTTACGCAATCAATCAGGGCCAGCGCTTTTATCGCTGGTTCAATTGCTCCGGTTGCCATGCCAACGGCGGCGGCGGCATGGGCCCCGCGCTAATGGACGCCGAGTGGCGCTACGGCGGACGCATCGAGGAAATCTATCAAACCATAGAACAAGGCCGCCCGAACGGCATGCCTGCGTTCGGCGGCAAGATTCCCGAAGAACAGATCTGGCAGATCGCAGCCTATGTGCGCTCGATGTCCGGCAATGTCGATCGGCTCGCCGCGCCCAGCCGTCCTGACCGCATTCGATCGACGCCGCCTCTCAACAACGTAGATCCCGAGCCGCCGGGCGGAGAAAAGCTGTGAGGCGTGAGCTTCTTGTCTGGAGCGCCTTCGCGCTGCTCGCGGCTTGTAGCGGCCCCCAGACTATGCTCGCTCCAGCCGGCGAGCAGGCGCAGGAGATTGATGTCGTTTGGCGCACGATGCTTGTCGTGTGCGGCATTATGTACGCGCTCGTGCTGGCCTTTCTTGTTTGGGCGCTCGCGCGTGCGCGCCGCGTTTTGGCGGACGGTGGTCCGAAGATGGGGCATACCGCCAATGAGCGCGCGCTTGAACGCGGCCTTGGCGCCTGGATTGTCCTTATCGTGCTCGGCCTCGCTGGCCTCACAGCTACGAGTTTCCTCGTTGACGCCGCGCTGGCGCGCAACGATCCGGGCCCCTTGCGCATCCGCGTGACGGCGAATCAATGGTGGTGGGCGGTGGACTACCCA
>DASPMA010000359.1:0-2240 GCA_035627335.1 Binatia bacterium | reverse complement strand
CCGCGACCGTCCGCGCACGCTTCCCGTCGGCTGGCGTCAGACCGCAGCGCCCGTCAGTCAGCGCACGTTCCTGCCGATCGAGCGAGAGACCTATCTCTCAACAGCCTCCGGCGCGCAGGAGACACGCTGGCTCGGTCGCGCCAGCGCCGAAACGCGCATGCCGCAATTCGGGCAAGAGTCCACCGTCTCGCTCCGCCGCCCGCGCGCCTATTGGGTGCCGGCGACAAAGTCCGACGTGATCAATGCGCTGCGCCTGCATGGCGTCCAGTTCGAAACCTTATCCGAACCGCGCACGGTTGAAGTCGAGCTGCTGCGCCTGCCCGAAGCCAGCGCAGCAGCTACGCCGTTCGAGGGCCGCACGCGAGTGGCCGCCGGCGAACCTGAGCGCGTCACCCGCGAAGAATGGATGCCGCCCGGCTCGATTCGCGTGCCGACGGATCAACCGCTCGGCGATCTCGCCATGATCCTGCTCGAGCCGCAGAGCGAAGACTCCCTCTTCGCATGGGGTTTCTTCAACGAGATCCTGAGCCGCGTCGAATATCTCGAGGCTTATGCGCTTGCGCCGATGGCTGATCAGATGCTGGCAAACGATCCGGAGCTGCGCGGCGAATTCGAAGCGCGTCTTGCCGCCGATCCGGCGTTTGCGGCCGATCCCGATGCGCGCCTCGGTTGGTTCTACGAGCGCTCGCCCTATTACGATCAGCGCTATCAGCTCTATCCGGTCGGGATCGAACGCTAAAGCGAGGCGAGCGCTTGCTCTGCGGCGTCGTGTCCCGTTTCGTATGCGCCATGCGCTGTCGAATAGCGTGAGCGCGAACAGGCCTCGCCTGCGAAAAAGAGCCGATCCGCATAAGGCGCCGCGAGCACGGCGCGCATGTCCGCACAGCCCGGCTTCGCGTAGGAGTATGATCCACGCGCATATGGATCGGTTGACCATGACGTCGTCGCCAAGGTGGTGAGTCGCGCGGGGAATGACGAGCCGAGCAGCTCGGCCAGCTCGTGCTTGGCAAAATCAGCCATTGCTTCCGGCCCGGCCTCCACGAGCCCGCGCGCCAAGCCGCCGCCGAAATACACCTCGATCATGGGCCGGCCCATCGGCCGCAAATGATATGAACCCATTTCCGCACGATCTGTGCGCGCGAACACATGCCCATCGACCGGAAACTCCTCCGGCTGCTGCAGCGCGAAGTACATTTTCTCGGCTGCGCCCAACGGCAACGCACTCGCGGCTTCGCGCTTGCCCGGCAGGTCGGGGGTGAAAGCGATTGATGTGACGTGTTCTGTCGGGACGGTCACGATCGATGTGCGCCCCTCTACCGCGCCGCGCGAGGTCTCCACCCGAACCGTTGCACCGCTGTGGTCGATCGAGCGCGCCTCGGCCTCCAGCATCACCGGCAGCCCGGCGCCGAGCGCGGCAATCAGCGCGCCATAGCCGTCGCGCACGCGCCAATTGCAGCCGGTATCCTCGTAGCGCGCATAATCGCGCGCATCGATCTCAGCCAGAGCCGCGCCGCTAATGTAGGAGAACACGGCGTTCAGCAGCGGATTCCAGCGGCAGTCCGGTTCAAGGTAGTGGCTCGCCGGGGCCGCTGGCCCCTGCTCCGCTTCTTCATCGATCCTCTTCTCGAACTGAGCGAACGCCTTGCGAAACTCTGCTTGCTCCTGCTCGCTCATCCCCTGCGCGCCGCTTTGGCGCTCCCATGGCGCCTTGGTGCGATCGACCTCGAACCCCATCGCTTCGGCCATCGCCGTCATCATGTTGCGTTCGCCGGAGTGCAGCCATCCACAGCCGAGGTCGAGCGCGCCGTGGGGGCGCGTCAGCGCTCGCCCGCCGATTCGATCGCGCGCCTCGACCAACACGAACGAAACACCGGCCTTCGCCAGCCTCCGGCCGGCGCCGATGCCCGCCGCGCCAGCGCCGATGACGACGACATCATAGAAAGTGCCCATCAACCCCATCTAACGCGCAGCCCGCCCTTCCGGCGCCCGCCTTCAGATGATAGGCGCTCCCCTCGCGTCGGGCGCGTAGCTCAATGGTTAGAGCCGGCCGCTCATAACGGTCTGGTTGCAGGTTCGAGTCCTGCCGCGCCCACGCGACGTGTCGCGCTTCCCTGCGTCTCGCCAGACGCTATGTTAGGGGCAGCGCGTTGGAGGCAGCATGGCCTGGGGATTCTGGTTCGGCATTCTTGTGCTAGTGACGATCGTGATCGGTGCGTCCGTTCTGGTCGGCAAGATGCTGT
>DASPMA010000358.1:0-3034 GCA_035627335.1 Binatia bacterium | reverse complement strand
AGACAGCCGTGCATGCAGCGATCGCCTCGGCGCGAGGGGCGCTGCGCGAGCGGGTGCAGGTTCACAAGTGCGAGGCCCCGGGCGCGGAAGTGTCGGCGGGCTTTGAGCTCTATGCTTCGCCCATGCAGATCAATTCGATCTGGAACGACTTGAAGAACTCCCGCTCAGCGCGTGAATTCCGCAGGCGCCTCAAGCGCAAACCCAAGCCGCAGAAGAAAGCGCCAAAAGAAGTGCGCGCCGCCTGAGCGCGCCGCTGGACCGCGGGGCGCGGACGTGAATCACGACTGAACAAGAGGGTCACCGCCAGATCAGCGCGGCTGATGCAGGATACGCGCAACGTTGGGACACTCATGGGAGTAACATAGTATGAACCGCAAACTTGTCGCAGCGCTCGCTTTCGTTGGCGCGCTTGGCGCGTTTCCGATGGCGGCGAACGCCAACCCTTACGATCGCGGCTACGGCGTGCCCGGCGCCGTGGGCTATTCGATGTTCGAGGACGACATCCGCTACGCCCGCCAAGGCATCCGCCACGGCGTGCGTGACGGCTCGTTCAACCGCCGCGAAGCCCTCCGGCTCAACCGTGAGCTCGAGCGCACCATCGATCTGCTTCGGTTCTACCGCAACGACGACGGCTATTTTAGCCGCAGCGAAATCCGCGACCTAAACCGTCGTTTCGCGTGGCTGCAAGACAACATGCGCGTGGCGCACTATCGCGGCCGCGGCTGGGGCTAATCTGCGAGTTCTTAGACTTTGAGCGCGCCGTCCTTCGGGATGGCGCGTTCTTGTTTTGCGGCCAACAACTAGCGCGCGATTTCGACGCGGTAGCTTTCGATCACGGTGTTGGCGAGCAGCTTCTCGCACATAGCTTTGACTTGCGCTTCAGCGGCGGCTGGATCGAGGCTGGCGTCGAGTTCGATCTCAATGCGTTTGCCAACGCGTGCGTCGGCGACGGCGCCGAAGCCTAGTTCTTTCAGTGCGCCGGCGACGGCCTTGCCTTGCACATCAAGAACGCCAGGCTTGAGGCCGACGGTTACGATGGCTTTCATTCCCACTCCCTTCGGGACACGGCAGTAAGGAACAGAGCAGTGGGCGGAGTATGCGCGCTACGCACGACCTCGTCCCTATTCCCCTACGGCCTTACTGCCCCACTCCCTAATCTAGTGCACGGCATCCCCGCCGGGCGCGGCGGCTTTCACGACGCCGAGGCGGCGCGCGACTTCCACGTACGCCTCGGTGACGTTGCCGAGGTCGCGGCGGAAGCGGTCCTTGTCCATCTTCTCGTTCGTCTGCACGTCCCAGAGGCGGCAGCTGTCCGGGCTGATTTCGTCGGCGACGACGGTGCGGACCATGTCGCCTTCATAGAGCCGGCCGAATTCGATCTTGAAATCGATCAGCTTGATGCCGACGGCGCCGAACATGCCGAAGAGATAGTCGTTGATGCGCAGCGTCAGCGCCATCACGTCGTCGATCTCTTGCGTGGATGCCCAGTTGAACGCCGTGATGTGCTCTTCGGCCACCATCGGGTCGTTGAGCTCATCCTTCTTGTAATAGAACTCGATGATCGAGCGCGGCAGCGGCGTGCCTTCCTCGATGCCGAGGCGCGTTGAGAGCGACCCTGCGGCGACGTTGCGGCAGACCACTTCGAGCGGGATGATCTCAACTTCGCGAACCAGCTGTTCGCGCATGTTCATGGTCTTGATGTAGTGCGTGGGCACACCGATCGCGTTCAGGTTCTGCATGATGAACCCGGAGATCTGGTTGTTGATCACGCCCTTGCCTTCAAGGATCGCCTTCTTCTGCGCGTTGAAGGCGGTCGCATCGTCTTTGAAATACTGGATGAGCGTGCCCGGCTCCGGCCCCTCGAACAGGATCTTGGCCTTGCCTTCGTAGATCTTCTTGCGCCGGGACATTCGAACCCTCCTTGAGGGATGGTCCCCGAGAGGACCGGTAGCATGGTGCGCTGCGGAATCGGGTGCGGCGCGGAGCCCAGAACTTAGGGGAGGACGGGCGCCCCCACAATTGGCGCCCGCCGCATACGGGGGGCCGTGTGCGGTTGATCCCAGGCAAAGGCGCCCATATGCAAGGCTCCAACCGAGGAGAAGCCCCAGAATGAGCGACTTTGACGACCGCAGGCGCGGCCAGGAAACGAAATTCCAGCTCGATCAGGAGCTTGAGTTCAAGGCCCAGGCGCGGCGGGCCAAGCTGGTCGGGCTTTGGGCCGCCGGCCTCATGGGCCTCTCCGGCGAGGAGGCGGACGCCTACGCCAAGACCGTCGTGATCGCCGACCTCGAGGAGGCCGGGACAGAGGACCTCTTCCGCAAAATCCGCGCCGACCTCGACGGCGCCGCCGTCCAGCTCTCGGACCACCAGATTCGGTCCAAGATGGAAGAGGCGCTGGAGGAAGCGCGCGAGAGCGTGCGCAAGGGCTAGCTCGGTTTTCGGTGATCGGGGATCGGTTATTGGGTTTGCCGACAACCGAGTCCCGATAACCGATCCCCGACTTATGGCGTCAGGTCGCCCAGCACGTAATTGACGATGCGATCGGCGTCGCGAAACACCGCCGAAAGGTCCGGCGCGCCTTTGGCGAGGTGCGCCAGCATGGCTTGTTCGAGCCCGAAACGGCGCAGCTCAATCATGGTCTCTTCGTCCCAGGATTCGTCGGTCGTTGTTTCGGACATGTGATCCTCCCAGCGCCTGACGCTGGGCTGCTTCGCGCCGCAACGCAAATCAGCGCCGCCGGTGGGCGCGGCGCTGATTCATGCGGCGCGAAGCGATTAGTCGACGCGTCGCAGGTTGAGATCTACGGTGCGGGACCAGGTGGCGCCGTTGTCCATGGAGATTTCGCCAAGCTCACGCCATGTCGTCTGATCGAACGTTATGGTGAAGCGAACTTGCACGGGCCCGCCCGGCGCGAAGCTCCAGCGGAAGCGGCCATCGTCGAGGAAAATGCCTGTCGCGGTCGTCGCGTGGCCCTCGTGAGTATAGGCGCGCACCTCGTATTGATTGCGCCGCGCGTCGAAGGAGATTGCTGCGA
>DASPMA010000357.1:0-3573 GCA_035627335.1 Binatia bacterium | reverse complement strand
TTCCGCCCAGCGCCCCGCCGACCGCGAGCACCACCCAAGGCAGGATCGTTGCCATATCCATTGTCGCTTCCCCTTCCCTCCAGCGCGGCCTCTGTTTTACCCGATCGGCCCCGAGCCGCCCCCACCAGCCGCCCCCACCATAAGCGCTCCCTTGGATTTCACAACGAAGATTGCGGCGTCGTAATCCTTCCCGCGCGAAGCGGCTGCAGGACGCAACGACGAGGCGAACCAGTTCGCCCCATTGTTCACCGAGGCTTTGGCGCCATCAGTTTCGATCCGCTGGCGACTTATGCACATAAGCCTGCCGGTCGCCGCCGTGATCGCAAATGAGCGGCGTGGTAGAGGAAGCCTCGCTGCGATTGGCCCCCCACCAATGATCGACGTTCGCATTGTCTGTTCGCATGACGCCGTGAAGCTGGCGGAAATGCTCACGCGCCTCCTGGAGGCCGAAGAGCATCGCGTGCGTCTCACATATGGCCGGCAAGCGCTGCTTGAATTGGAAGAAGCGCGCGAAGCGCGCGACGCTGTGCTGCTGATCTGGTCGCCGGACGCCCGCAGCCAGACCTACATGCTGGAATGGGTGCGCAACATCGACCCTGTTCGGCTTGTCGAAATCTCGCGCGGGGCCAGCGACTTCCATCCGATCAAGCGTCTCGCCGCGGTGATCGACTTTACGAACTGGCGTGGCGATCGCGGCGCGCGTGCGTGGAAAGCTCTGACCGAACGGCTCGGGGTAATCGCGCGCAATTTGGCGCCGCCGGATCCGGTCCCCGCCAAAGCGCTGATGGCGGTGGGCTTTGCTAGCTTGGCTGCCGTGGCCGGCGCGGTGATGGTGCGCGTGAACATGCCGCTGGAGCAAGCTCCGACGCCCGCCCCGCTCGAAGAGATTGCAGCAATCGATCCGGCATCGGGCGTCGGCGGTCCCTTGAGCGCAATCGAGCCGGCTTCGCTGGACGATGATCTCATCCGGCTGCGTCATTATCCTGAGCTTGCGCCGCTGGACGCGGCCTCAGCGACCCCGCTCGCCGCTGTCGCGCACTATGAAGCCCCCGAACTACGCGAGCCAACGCTGCGCGAGCGGTTGGACGGCGCGATCAATACGCTGCGCCGCATCGGCGACGACGAGCCCGCCTGATCAGCCGCCGCGGCGTAGGCGCAGCCAGTGCATCACGGCCCATGCATGGGCCTCGTGCCGCAGCTTCGTTAGCGCATCGTTGGGCGGCATCCAGACCAGCTTGTGGTCGGGCTCGCTCGGCGCGCTGTCGGACGCCGACAGTTCCACTTCATAGAACGTCGACAGCGAATTGCGCGGCTCGCCTTTGTTGACCCAGTACTGGCCGGCCCGGCCAAGCACGCGGTTAGGCCAGACGGTCAGTCCGGTCTCCTCCATGAATTCGCGCATCAAGGCGGCGGCCTCATCCTCGTCAGCCTCAACGCCGCCGCCCGGTAGGTCGTACTCGAACGGCGCCGTCCTACCGATCTGGGCGATCGCGATGTTGGATTCCCCGCGCGCGCAAATGCCGTACGCGCTCATACGCTCGAGATAGGTGAGGCCCGGCTGTGTGTTGCCGAACTGCAGGGCAAAACGGGTCATTGCCGCGCATATAGCGCGATGACGTTCCCGAGGCGAACGCCGAATGAGGTTGAAAGCGCTCTCGCGCCGTGGCCTTAAGGACCGGTGGAAGCAGACCGTTTCGACGCGATCGCGCTGATAACCGGCGCCGGCTCCGGCATTGGCGCCGCGTGTGCGCGCGATATCGCCCGACGTTCGGACGGCGGGCTCATCCTTGTTGATTTCGACGAGGATGCGCTGGCCGCCGTTGCTGACGATCTGGAACAGAATAATGTCGCGCCCGAGCGCTTATCCACGCTCGCCTTCGATGTGGCCGATCAGGAGTGGTGGAAACGGGCGGCCGATTTCATCCGCGGCCAGTACGGACGACTCGACTGGGCCGTCGTCAACGCTGGCGTGGCGCATTCCTCCAAGATCGAGGAAACCGACCTGGTCGATTGGCGGCGCGTCATGTCGACCAATCTCGACGGCGCCTTCCTTACATTGCGTACTGTGATGCCGCTCATGCGTGGCAACATCCGCGGCGGCAGCATCGTTGTCAGCGCCTCCGCGGCCGCGATCAAGGCCGAGCCCGGCGTTGGCGCTTACGCAGCATCCAAGGCCGGCCTGCTGCAACTGATGCGCGTGGCGGCCAAGGAAGGGGCGTCGGACAACATTCGCGTCAACGCCGTCGCGCCCGGCGGCGTGGAGACGCCGATGTGGTCGACCATGCCCTGGTTTCAGGACCTGGTTCGCGAGAAAGGCAGCGAACGCGCCGCCTTCGACGCCATTTCTCAGCTCGCGACGCCGCTCGCCCGCTACGCCAGCGCCGACGACATCGCCCGGCTCATCATCATGCTGCTCTCGGACGAATCGCCGATCACAGGCGCAACGCTTGTCGTGGACGGCGGCTATACGCTCTGATCGTCGCGACGATTCGCGGGGCCAGCGATGCAATCCATCCTTCGGCGCTTTCTAGGCTTCGACCGCCTGCTCGGGCCCGACCTCGTGCGCCTCGTCTATTATTTCGGGTCCGCCGTGATCGTGGTGACGACGGGCGTCAATATCGTGCTTGCCTTCATGCAGATGTTCAGCGGCGGGATCGGCGGCGGCGTGATGCGCCTGATCGCAACGCCAGCGGTCGCCGCTGTCGTGTTCATCTATTGGCGCTTCCTGTGCGAACTCTTCATGCTCGCGTTCCTGGCCTACAACCGTCTCGGCGAAGTGCGCGACTTGATGCGCATCGCCGCTGGGCAACCTTCGGCTCCCGATCCGGATCATCCGGCGTTTTAGGGACTAGGGACTAGGGATTAGGGAAGAGCTGTCAGGCGTCGCGCTTCGACAAAATTCAAGCCGACGCTACTTCGTCCATCGTCCCTCATCCCTGGTCCCTCAGAAATCTTTGCACGATCTCCATCGGCACGCGCTTCACGCGACGCGTCTTCGCGTCGAGCAGCGCCCAATTTGACTTGATCTGCGCCGACGGCTTCTCCGCACCCGCTTTGCGGATCTCCACGAAGCGCGCCCATGCCGCGCCCAGCGGCGCCTCGTCGACCCACGTGCGCACTTCGACTTCGTCGCCCAAGGTCAACGCGGCGCGGTAGTCCGCTTCGTGGCGCAAGACGACCCACACGTAGTTAGCGATCATCTCAGGCGTCGCGCGCGCGCTCCAATGCGCAATCGCAACCTCCTGCGCGTAGCGCAGGTAGACGATGTTGTTGACGTGGCCGAGTTCATCGATGTCGCCCGCATCGACCGGAAAACGCTGGATGAAAATTTCGGCAGCCATCGCCGGCAAGCTAACGGAAAACCGGTCAGGCCGCCTCAGCGGCGAATTGTTCCAGCGCCGCCAGCGCCTCATCGAGTGCGTCGCGCACGGCCGCCAAAGCAGCGCGACTTTCCGCTTCCGGTGCGGATTCCGCAGCTTCGCAGACGGCTGCCAATGCCATCAGGCCGATGCCGCGCGCCGAGCCTTTGATCGTATGCACAGCAGAGCGCCAGTCTTCGGCGCTCACGCATGC
>DASPMA010000356.1:0-2732 GCA_035627335.1 Binatia bacterium | reverse complement strand
CCCATTAGCGCCATGGTCACAAGAAACGTGCGCTTGCGCCCGACGAGATCGCCCAGCCGACCGAACACCGCCGCCCCGAACGGACGCGCAACGAAGCCCGCGCCAAAGGCGATCAGGGCGAAGATGAAGGCCGTCGCCTCGCCGACCGAAGCGAAGAAGTGCTGCGCGATGTAAACGGCGAGCGATCCGTAGAGGAAGAAATCGTACCACTCGAACATGGTGCCGAGCGACGCCGCGCCGACGACCATGGCCGGGGATTGCGCCGGCGCCGCGCGCGGCGCGATTGCAGCTGGGCTGTCTGCCATGGCTTGATCCCCCGCGGATGCGGCCCCCATCGTTAGAGCATCAGCTCTCCGCGTCCACCCGCTTTTCCGCCACCTCCTTGGCGCCGCCTGTGACAGACGTCTGCGGCTCTATTTTTTCGCCTGGCTGTACCGGCTGCGTCGGCACGCCCTTAACGAAGAACTCCAATTCCGCATTGAGCGCGCCGCCGAGCAGGAACACCAACGCCGTCACGTAGAGCCACAACAGCAGCGCCACGACGCTGGCGAGAGAGCCGTAGGCGGCGCCGAACGCAGGAAATTCCCGCAAGGCAAACGTCATCGCGCTCGATGCGATCAGCCACAAGAGCGGCGCCGCCACCGCGCCCGGCCATAGCCAGCGCCAAGGCGGCGGCCTGCGGTGCGGGCCCCAACGATAGAGGATAAGCGCAACGCCCACGGCCGCGCCACCGAGCACAGGCCAGCGCAAAGCAAGGAGAAGCACCTCGGAGCCATGCTCAATGTGCAGGAAGGACAGTAGAACCGGCGCCACGCCCATCAGCAGAACAGCGAGTACGCTCAAGCCGAGTCCATAGAGCGTGAATGTGCCGGCGGCGAGATAACGGCCGATCGCGCGCCGTTTTTCGGCACGGCGGTTGACGGCTGTCAGCGCAATCAGCACCCACCGCGTGCCTTGCAGCGCCGCCCATAAGGCGAGCACGAGGTTGAAGACGGCGCCGACCAACAGCGTGTCGTTGCGCGTCTGCAGCAGCCGCTGCACTTCTCGGTAGATGATGGAAACCACTGCATCTGGCGCAATGCCGCCGAGCGCGCGAATCTGCTGACCGATCCAGGCCGGGTCGCCGAATATCCCAACCAGCGCAATCAGCGCCGTCATGCCGGGGATCACCGCCATCAAGCCGAAGAATGCGACGCCTGCGGAAATCAGCGCCAGGTTCGCGCGCTCCATAGTCGCGCCGACGCCGCGCAGCACACAAAGCCAGTCTTTGAGGGTTAGCTTGTGCGGGCCGCTGCGAAGTTCGTCGAGATGCGCGGCGTCGGGCTGGGCGGCGTCGTTCATGCGCTGAAAACCGGATGCGGCGCGGGCAAGTTCCGTCAGACGCTTGCGCACGCGCGGGCAATGGGCGAAGGCGAGCCATGAGCCTGCGTCTTGCCTTCATGGGTTCGCCCGCCTTTGCGCTTCCCCCGCTCGAAGCGCTGATCGCGGCTGGGCACGAAATCGCTTGCGTCTATTCGCAGCCGCCGCGCCCTGCCGGGCGCGGCAAGCAGGAACGCCCGACGCCCGTTGCCGCGTTTGCTTCGGCGAGCGGAATAGAGGTGCGGACGCCGAAGAGTTTGAAGAAGGCCGAAGAGCACGCGGCGTTCGCCGCGCTGAAACTCGATGCCGCCATTGTCGTGGCGTACGGCTTGATCCTTCCCAGGCCAATTCTCGATGCGCCTCGGTTTGGCGCGTTCAATCTGCATGCGTCACTGCTGCCGCGCTGGCGCGGCGCCGCGCCCATTCATCGCGCCATCATGGCGGGAGATGCGCGCACCGGCGTGCAAGTGATGCGGATGGAAGAAGGGCTCGACACTGGCCCTGTGCTGGCAAGCGCCGAGACGCCAATCGAGTTCGACGACACGACGGGGACGTTGCACGATCGCCTCGCCCAACTTGGCGCACGCCTGCTGATCGGGACTTTGGCGAAGGTCGAACAAGGCGCCGCGCGTGAATTGCCGCAAGGCGCGGAAGGCGTCACCTACGCGCACAAGATCACGCCCGCCGAAACGCGCATCGACTGGACGCGTCGCGCGCGCGAGGTGGACGCGCACATCAGGGGCCTTTCGCCATCGCCCGGCGCCTGGTTCGAATTTGAGGGTGCGCGTATCAAGGCGTTGCAGTCGCGCCTGGGCGAAGGGGCCGGTCAACCGGGCGAGGCGCTTGACGACGCGCTGTTGATCGCGTGCGGCGAAGGCGCGGTGCGCTTGCTCAAGGTGCAGAAAGAGGGGCGCGGGCCGCTGGAGACTGAGGCCTTCCTGCGCGGAACGGCCGTGCCGCGGGGCGCGCGGCTCGGCTGAGCCGATTGAAGGGCAAGGCCGGGGCCGCTAGACTCGGCAGCGAGGGATGGACATGAAGTTTCGCATTGCACTCATCGCTGCGGCGCTTGCGATTGCCGGTTGCAATCAGCAGAGCGCGCAAGACAGCGCCCAGGAAGGCGTTGCGCTCGATGCGCCCGCGCCGCAATCGCAGCCGGACAGCGTCTATACGCCCAACAACGACGCGGCCCGCAACACAACCGGCCAACTTACGATGAGTGTTGCGCTGCGTTTGCCGGACGCTGGATCGACCAACAGCGATGAGCAAGAAGTGCTGACGCTGCGCGGCGCCAGCGGGCTAGTGGTGGAAGCGGCCATCACCGGTGCGGTCTCGCCGGCGACGCAAGTGCAGGGCCAGACCTTGCGCGCGCTGTT
>DASPMA010000355.1:0-6664 GCA_035627335.1 Binatia bacterium | reverse complement strand
TAGCGCAGCGCCAGTTCGCGCGCGGCTGGATCAAGTCGGCGCCCGAACGGCAATTGCCCCAGCTTCGCTTCGTAGTCTTCCGGCGACGTTGCGTCGTGCGTGAAGCCCTTGCCGCGCACCCACGCCTCACCCGCAACGATCACCGGTATGCCAATCGCGCTTAACTCCACGCCAAGCTTGGTGCCGAAGATGAGAGCCGCATCCGCGCGCTCGGCCAATGCATAGCTCGAAAGCGCACTTTCAGGGCCAACGACACGCACATTGGGCGGCAGTTGAGAGAAGCGCGCGGCGATGATGTCCTCTGCGAGTTGCCGCGACGGCGGCGAACCACTGATCTCGGCGGGATGCACGCGTATGACAAGCTGCAGATCTGGCCGCTTGGCGAACCAGGCAATCGTGCGTCCGAGCCATTCCTTCTGACTTGCGAACGCGTTCCTAGGAAAGTGCAACTGCGCATCCCAGAACACGTTGGTATAAGCAGCAATGACGGGCCTGGTTGGATCGAGCGCGAGTTGCGCGGCGACATCGCCGGTGGATTGGCTGGAGGCGGTATGAAACTTGATCCAGTCGCCTTCCCCGCTGCGGCGTGATTGCAGATAGGCGAGTGTGCGAGCGCGCTCGGCCGTGCTGAGCGGGCGGTCGCGCCAGTGCGAGACCGGCTCATCCATCAGCGTATAGTGGTAGCTGTCGTCGTGACTGAAGATGAAGCAATGGCGGCGATAGGCCGGATTCCAGGTGACAACGCGAATCCCTTTCGCGCGCGCCGCCGCCACCACGAGGCCTTGCGGCGTGTAGATGCCATGATGGGCGACCACCACTTCGGGCCGCACTTCCTCGATCAGCTTGAGATACGCGGCGGCGGTCAGCGCGGAGGCTCCCACATAGCGGCGCAGGATTGCCTTGCCGTGCGGCTCGCTCTCCAGATCGCTCCGCGCAAAGAACCGCAACGCACCAGCAAGAGCATGCATGCCAATGGGCACGCCGCGCCACGACAAGTAATCGAGATCGGGACCTGAAGCGTTCTGCGCGAGCGCCTTCGCCTCGGCGCGATCGGCATCGCTCAGCGCCG
Source organism: Binatia bacterium (assembly GCA_035627335.1). Lineage (GTDB taxonomy): Bacteria > Pseudomonadota > Alphaproteobacteria > Caulobacterales > Aquidulcibacteraceae > Vitreimonas. The sequence goes on along the minus strand of DASPMA010000355.1, from coordinate 5,595 downwards.
CGCCGAGCCTGCGCACGTCCAGTCCAAGCGCCTGAATCCGAGCCTCCGCCGGCGGGTAGCAATACCCGCACAGCAAAGGATCAGGCCCGTTGCGGGCTAGCGCGCCAACGTCCGGCGTCAGATTGAACTCGCACATCTGACACGCTGGAAGCGCCGCATCGCACAGCACGCGGGTAACCGCCGCGCCGCGGACCGTCAGCGCGGCGCCTAGCAGGCGATCGATCGCTTCGATTGCGAAATGCCCGCCGGTATTCGTCGCGATAAGAACACGCGGACCGCTTTGCGCAGCTTCGAGTGTAGCGCGCCAGGCCGGATCTTCCGCGAGGCGGCTCAACCCATCGCGTGCGTCCATTCGCGCGATCACATTGAGGCGCAGCAAGCGCACGCGCGCCGCGGCGGGCCAGCGGCGCAGCTTGTCCCTCATGCGCCGAGGAATCGGCTGATGCTGCGCGCTACCCCCGCGCCGTCGAGGTCGATCGCCGAAAGCACTTCGTCCGTACGGCCCGACGGCGGCACGTCGTCCAAGCCCAGCGACAAACAGCGCGGCTTTGCCCGCGCGTGTTCGGCAATCGCCGCGAGCACCATCTGGCCCTGCCCGCCCTGCAAGTAATGATTGTCGAGTGTGACGATCACCGGATAGCGCGCTGCGACATCGGCAATCCATGCTGCGTCAACCACATTGAGCCAAGGCAGCGAAATTACAGCAAAGCTCTTGCCCTCATCCGCGAGGCTTGCCGCGGCGTTCAATGCTTCGGCGACACCAAGCAATCCGGCGGCGATGATCGCGCCATCACGTCCCTCGCGCACGACATAACCCTTGCCCTTGCTCGGCGCGTAACCTTTCGGGAGCTTCGCGTCCGTCGCATAGGGCATCGACGCAAGACGCAGAAAACTTGGCCCGTCGTGTTTCTCGATGCACCAATCGAGTAATGGTCCAACCTCATCGGGACAGCACGGCTCGACCATCACCATGCCCGGCATGCCGCCCAGCGCGGAAATTTCACGCACGCTTTGATGCGAGTGCCCGGGACCCGCGGGAATAACGCCGGAAAGACCGCCGACATAGACGATGCGCGTTTTCTCTGTGGCGTTGTTATAGATTTGCTCGTTCGGGCGCGTGGAGAGGAAGCACGAGAACGAGTGCACGATCGGCAGCATGCCTTCTAGCGCGAGGCCGCCGGCCTGGCTCACCATGTCTTGTTCGGCGATGCCGCACTCGAGGAAACGATCGGGATACGCGTCGCGAAATGGGATGAGGCCCATATCCAGGACGAGATCGGCGTCGAGCGCGATCAGCTCAGGCCGCTTCGCCGCCTGCTGCAGCAGCGCGTCAGTGTAAGCGGGAAAGAGCTTCACTTGCGCGGCCGCTGCTTTCGGCGCCTCCGGCCGCGGCGCAATGGACACACGCACCGGCTCCAGCTTCAGCGCCGCCAGCTTGTTTGCAATGCGCCGCTCAAGCTCCTCCACTGCGCGCTGGTAATGATCCGCCGACGGCGCCCCGGAATGGAACTTGAACATATCGACATCGCTATCGATCGCGGCGCCCTCCATGAACGACACGCCCTTGGCCTTGATCGTGTCAGCAATGATCGCTTTCGGCGTGCGCTCCTCCGCCCGCAGCCGCGCGAAGCACGCGGCGAGCGCTTCATGGTCGTGCCCATCGAGCCTTTCGACGCGCCAGCCAAACGCTTCGAACTTCGCCTCCAGGTCGCCGAGGTCGGAGGTGCGAGCAACCGAATAGTCCGATTGAATTTTGTTGTGATCGACGATCACCGTGATCTCGCCCATCTCTCGGTTCGAGGCGGAGATCAGCGATTCCCAGATTTGCCCTTCCTGCAACTCGCCGTCGCCCGTCATCACGAATACGCGCTTGGCTGTGCGCGTTGCTCGCGCGGCTTCGATCATGCCTTTCGCTTTGGAAACCCCCATTCCCAGCGAGCCGGTATTAGTGACGAGGCCGGGAACTGAAATGTCCGGATGTCCCGGCAAGCCGCCGAGCCGGCGCAGCTTATGCAACAAGTCTTCCTCGAGCACGCCGCGCGCGATCAGCACGGAATAAAGAATCGGCGCGTCGTGGCCCTTCGATGAGAAGAACACATCGCCATCGCGATCCATCTCGGAAAGGTAAAGGTGCGTGACGATGTCGGCGGCCGAAAATGACGAGCCGATGTGGCCGGAGCCCGCGTTCGCGATCATGTAGAGCGCGTTGAGGCGCGCCATGTCGGCATACAGCGACATTATCGCCGGCTTGGCCGCATTGGCTTTCGCCACGCGCTCAAATTCACTGCGCGCGACGTAGTAAAGTTCGCTCTGGACCACCTCGCCAATCAGATCGCCCAAGATCGCTCCCCTTCGTGTTCGCGCCATCTATTTCAGCAGCGCCGGCGGCGCAACTCCGCGGCGCCCTGGCTTAGGCGCGCTTGGCGTTGGGGAGCAAGGGGCGCGCCTCAGTGATGACGTAACAGGCTAATTTAGCGCTCGATGCGCTCGGTTTGCCGCACTGTGGGCGTGAAGGGGGCGGCCTCGCCGGACGCCTCATGCACGGCGACACGGTGACGGAACACAAGCTCGCCGCCCTTCCAGCCCGAGTAGCCAAGGATCAGCGCGACGGCGACAGAGAGCGTCAAGCCCCATGGCATGACTGCTTCCTCCGCGCCTTGCGTCGCGCGCAGTATCCAACTGATGGCCGCGAGCGTCACGGCTGTCAGATTGCCGACCATGTGACGCCAAGCATCGCCGAGATAGCGGATACGTTCGTCGCCAAGAAAATCAGTGAAGCCGGCCAACGCGGCGACCAGCGCTGTGATCACGCCAGCGCCAACCATCCATAGCGCTGCCGTCGCCCAGGCGGGGTTGCCGCCATTGACGAAGACGATGTCGCACACGAGCGTGGAAACAAGAAACGCGATCGGGAACACGACCAGCATAGGGTGAATAGGATGGCCCGCGATCTTCGCGGTGCTTTTTGGGTTCCGATCATGCATGACGCACCTCTGCTCATTTCAGCAACGTCCGTGAATGGGGCAACGTTCCGGATGAGAAACTGGAACAGCGTCTAACGAGAAGCTGTTGATCGAGCATCAGTCTGGAGCGGCATGCCGGTCATCGTCATTACGGGCGCGTCGAGCGGCATCGGGCGCGCCGCCGCGCACGCTTTCGCGTGCAAAGGCGCCGCTCTCATGCTGGCCGCGCGCGGCCCGGGCGCGCTCGACCGAACCCGCCGCGAATGTGAAAAGTTGGGGGCCAAAGGCGTGGCGGTGGCCGCCCTTGATCTTTCCGAGCGGGATGCATCTGCGAAGCTCTGCGAAACCGCTGTGCTCAACTTTGGGACGCTAGATATCTGGGTGAACAATGCGGCGGCCCTGACGCTCGGCAGGTTTGAAGAGACGCCGGCAAAGGTTTTCGAACGCACGGTCGAAACCACGTTCTTGGGTTACGTTCGCGGGGCGCGCGCCGCGCTCGCCCAGTTCCGTGCGCAGGGCGATCGCGGCATTCTGATCAATGTCCTTTCCATTCTCGGCGTCGCCGCTGCGCCGACCGTGAGCGCCTACGTCGCGAGCAAATTTGCCCTGCGCGGATTCACCTCTGCCTTGCGCCAGGAACTGAGAGCAACGCCTGGCATTAAAATCTGCAACGTGCTGCCAGCCGCTATCGACACGCCAATCTATCGGCACGCGGCAAACTACCGAGGCCGGCGAGCACGCTCGATATGGCCGGTGTACGATCCGAATCGCGTGGCGCGCGCAATTGTGCGGCTCTCAGAGCATCCGCGGGCGGAAGTGGCGGTAGGCGGCTTTGCATGGATCACATGCATGGCCGCGGCGCTGGCGCCGCGGCTGCTGGAAGCGCTTGTGGCGCGCGCCGTCCCATCGCTTCAGTATGAGGACACGGAAGCATTGACGAGTGACGGCAATCTCTTTGCTTCCGCGGAGCACGATTATGCCGTCACAGGCGGCTGGCGCGCCTACTGGCGACGCAAGTTGCAAGGCCGCTAACCGCGTAGCGTTCCGCCCGTCGCCTTCATCACGGCACTGACGATCTTGGCGCTGGCCGCTTCGATGTCCGTCTCCGTCAGCGTACGCTCGCGCGGCTGCAGGGTGACTTCGACCGCTAGGGACTTCTTACCGGGCGACATGCGCTCGCCGCGATAGACGTCGAACAGTGAGACGTCGGTGATAAGCTGCTTGTCGGCGCCGAACGCCGCCCGAACGACATCCGCCGCGGCCACGCCGTCATCGACTATGAACGCGAAATCACGCGTCAGGGGCTGCAGATCGAGCTTTTCCAGGGGCGGCTTGGCGCGGCCGCGCGCCCGCGGCGGCGGCAGCGCATCGAGGAAAATCTCGAAGGCCAGCGCCGGCGCTTCCACGTCGATCGCCTTCAGCGCGCGAGGGTGAATCTCGCCGAAATAACCGACCGTCTTCGGCCCAAGTTTCAGCGCCCCGGTTCGGCCTGGCCGCCAATGCGCGGGCACGTCGCTCGAGGTTTGCAGCGAACCGGTCGGCGCGCCGAGCGCTTCGAGCACCGTCAGCGCATCGCGTTTGACGTCGAAAATGTCCGCCTGCGGCGCAGCGCGCCAATGGCGGGGCGCCCGCGCGCGCCACACCGCTGCCAGCGTACGCTCCTGTCCGCCGTCCACGCCGCCGCGATACACTTGCCCCGCTTCGAACAAGCGCGCGTCATCGAAGCCGCGATCCGCGTTTTTCTGCGCGGCGACCAAGAGCAGCGGCAATGCGCTCGGGCGCATGCAATCGAGATCGGCGGCGATGGGATTGTCGACGCGCAGCTCTTCGCCGCCGCCGCCAAACGCTTGCGCCTGCTTCTTCGAACAGAAGCTCCACGTGATCGCTTCGAGATAGCCGAGCGATGCAGCTGCACGCCGCGCGATGCGCGCGCGGCTTTCGCCGACGCTCGCCGGCGGCGGGCGAAATCCTTCGGCCCGCGGCGGCGCGGTTTCGGGCATCTTGTCGTAGCCCTCGATGCGCGCGACTTCCTCGACGAGATCGGCCGGCCCTTCCACGTCGCGCCTCCAAGTCGGCGGCTCGACGATGATGCGCTTGGAGCCATCGCCTTCCGCGCTCGTCTCGAAGCCGAGCGCCTTCAGCACGGCGCGCACGCGCGTCGGCTTCACGTCGATCCCCGCGAGCTGGCGCACGCGGTCGGGGTCAAAGAACACCGGCCTCGGCGGCGCCGGCAGATCGCCGGCGACCATGACTTCGCTCGCTTCGCCGCCGCAGATGTCCAGGATCAATTTGGAGGCGAGTTCGATGCCGGGCACGACAAAGCCAGAATCGACGCCGCGGGCGAAGCGATACTGCGCGTCGGTGAAGAGGCCGAGCGCGCGGCCGGTCTGGTGCGTACGCGTGGCGTCGAAATACGCGCTTTCCACCAGCACGTCGACGGTCGCTTCGCTGCAGCCGGAGTCTTCGCCGCCGATCACGCCGCCAAGGCCCAGCACGCCGCGATCATCCGCGATCACGCACATCTCCGGCGTCACGCTGTAGACCTCGCCGTCGAGCGCCTTGAAGCTTTCGCCTCCGCGCCCGAGCCGCGCATGCACCGTCCCGTTCAGCTTGGCGGCGTCATAGACGTGCA
>DASPMA010000354.1:0-4974 GCA_035627335.1 Binatia bacterium | reverse complement strand
GGCAAGGGCCTGATGCCGGACGGCACGTCGCGCTTCAGCCATAAAGGCAAGCCGATCGCGCATTATATGGGCTGCTCGACGTTCTCGAATTTCACCGTGCTGCCAGAGATCGCGGTGGCGAAGATCCGCAAGGACGCGCCGTTCGAGACTGCATGTTACATCGGCTGCGGCGTCACCACCGGCGTCGGCGCCGTCGTGAACACGGCGAAAGTCGAGCCGGGCGCCAATTGCGTCGTGTTCGGCCTGGGCGGCATTGGCCTCAACGTCGTGCAGGGCCTGAAGCTCGTCGGCGCGGGCATGATCGTCGGCGTCGACATCAATCCCGCGCGCGAGGAGTGGGGCAAAAAGTTCGGCATGACGCATTTCGTCAATCCGAAGAGCGTGAAGGGCGATCTCGTGCCGCATCTGGTTGAACTCACCGGCGGCGGCGCCGACTACACGTTCGATTGCACCGGCAACACCGACGTGATGCGCCAGGCGCTGGAGAGTTGCCATCGGGGCTGGGGCGAAAGCGTCATTATCGGCGTCGCGGAAGCCGGCAGGGAAATCGCTACGCGCCCGTTCCAGCTCGTCACCGGCCGCGTCTGGAAGGGGACCGCCTTCGGCGGCGCGCGCGGCCGCACCGACGTGCCGCGCATCGTCGACTGGTACATGGACAAGAAGATCCAGATCGACCCGATGATCACGCACAAGCTTCCGCTCGAACGGATCAACGAAGCGTTTGACCTCATGCACAAAGGCGAAAGCATCCGCAGCGTCGTGGTGTACTAAGCCATGGGGCATTGGTACTCGCGCCCCGTCTTGTTTGTCGCGGACGTTGGGCGCGCCTTGGACTTTTACGTCGGCAAGCTTGGCTTCCGCGAAAAGTGGCGCTTCCAGCAGGAAGTGGCCCAGGTCGATCGTGACGACTGCGAGATCATCGTCAGCGCGCAGCGGCCACCGAAGATCGGCATGGGCATGCTGTTCGTCGAGTTGACCGCAGCGGATTTCGGGGCGCTGCCAAGTATGCTGTCGAACGTGGGCGTTGCTTCGCGACGTGCGCGTTGGGGCTATGAGTGCATTATCATCGCCGATCCAGACGGCAATGAGATTTACTTCCCTGATCCCAACGATCCGGGCGATTCAGGAGTGACGAGTGGCTGATTGGAAACTTCCTTGGAACGCATCATGCTTGTGCGGCCAAGTGAAGATGCGCATCACCGCGCCGCCCGCGATGGCAATGGCGTGTCACTGCAAGGGGTGCCAGAAGCTCACGAGCGGCGCCTACTCGCTCACGCTTATGCTGCCGATCGCTGGCTTCGAGGTTGAAGGCGAAACCCAACTGGGCGCGCTGCATCGCGCGGAGAGCCAGCACCACTACTGTACGCGCTGCCTCAGCTGGCTCTACACGACATCGCCTGGACTTGAGCAGATGGGCTTTCTAAACTTCCGCCCGACCATGCTCGAAGACGCCAGCTGGGCCGTGCCCTTCATCGAGTCGCAAACAGCCGAGAAACTTCCCGGCGCCGCAACGGGCGCCAGGTACAGTTTCAAAGCTTGGCCACCGCCGTCGGAATACGGCCGGCTAATGCAGGAATACGCCGCCGAGGGCGCGCGGCCGCGCTAGATCCCCATCAGCGTCAGGACGATCGACGCGATCAGCACTGGCATAATGAAGGCCGTGAGGCCCGAGGCGACGATGCGCGCTGTCTTCAGCACGCGGTGTCCCTTGATCGGCTTGTCGTCGCGCGGCGCCAGCGCGAACTTGCACATGAACGCGAATGCGCCCGCCACGGCCGCCACCGCCGCGCCCGCGACGGCGCCCGCCAAGAACGCTGCGCCGGCGGAGGCGAGAGCGATCAGCCCGAGAATGCCGTGCCCGGCGTTCATCACGTGCTTGACCGTGCGTTCGGCGCGGCCCGCGTCGAGCTGCTTGAACGCCACCGGCGAAAGCACAAACGAGAAAAGCGCGATCCAACCGAGCGAGGCGCCGGCGAGAACGATGGCGAAGGCTTGGGCGGTAGTTTGCATAGGGCGCTCCTAACATGAGTCGGACGCCCACGATTGCTTCGATGGCGGATCGATTGCTAAGCCTTGGCCATGCGTGCGCTCCATTCGCCTCACTCGGCCTTGCACGATCCACCCACGTTCTTTCGGCGCGGCAAGCTCATTCCGGCCCCGGAAGGCGCGCTGCGCTATCACACGCTGCGCCGGGCGGTGGAGGAGGCGGGCCATCCGCTGAGCGAGGCCGGCGACCTGGGTCTTGCGCCGATCGCGGCGGTGCATGACGCCGATTACCTCTCATTTCTGCAAAGCGCCTGGGCGCGCCGTGCCGAGCTCGACGCCGGCGCCGAAGAGCTGCTGACGACGCAGTTCGCCCGTGTGCAGATGCATCGGCGCAGTACGGGCCTCATCAACCAGCTCGGCTATCATACGGCTGACACATCGACGCCGATCCGCGCCGATACTTGGGACGCCGTGTACGCGTCGGCGCAAGTTGCGATCGCGGCGGCAGATGCAGCGCGCGAACACGGCGTCGCCTACGCTCTTTGCCGCCCGCCCGGGCATCACGCCTATGCCGATTGCGCCGGCGGCTTCTGCTATCTCAACAACACGGCGATCGCGGCGCAGCGGCTGCAAGAGGCAACCGGCGCACGCGTCGCGATTCTCGATGTGGATGTCCATCACGGCAACGGCACGCAAGGCATCTTCTATCGCCGCGGGGACGTGATGACGGTCTCGATACATGCCGAAACGTCAAATTATTTTCCGCTGTTCGCCGGTTATCGGGACGAGTTCGGAGAAGGCGAGGGCGAAGGCGCCAATTTCAATTTGCCGCTCGCGCATGGCGCGGGCGACGCGGAGGTGCTCGCAGCGCTGGACATCGCGCTCGATAGCGTCGCCGCGTTCACGCCTGCCGCGCTGGTCGTGGCCCTTGGGCTCGATGCGGCCACGGAGGATCCGCTTGGCGTGTTCAATGTCACAGACAAGGGTTTTGCCGAGATTGCGCGCCGCATCGCCGTCCTGAGCCTGCCCACCGCGCTGATCCAGGAAGGCGGCTATGTTTGTCCCGCATTGCCTGTGAACTTGAAGGCGTTCCTGAAAGGCTTTGAAGCGGGCCGAGGCTAAGGCGGAACTGTTCGTTGGGGGAAGGCTTGTCGCTCCGGTGAGGAGCGGCGCATGAGCGAGCAATTCGACGCAGTCATCGTTGGCGGCGGTCCGGCAGGGCTGCTGGCTGCAGTCTATCTCGCGCGCTTCCGCCGCCGCGTCATCGTGCTCGATAGCGGCAAGAGCCGTGCGGCGCTGATTCCGCGGACGCGCAACGCGCCGGGTTTTCCCGATGGCATCGAAGGCCCGGTCCTGCTGGAGCGATTGCTGCTGCAAGCGACCGAGTACGGCGCGGAGCGCATCACTACTAGGGCGGTGCGCGCGTGCAAGCAGGAAGAGGCAGGCTTTCTCGTCGAAACCGAAGATGCGCGTTTCACGGCCCGCACGCTTCTGCTTGCCACGGGCGTGGCCAATGTCGAACCACCGTTGCCGGATCACGACGAAGCCGTCCGCAAGGGCTTGCTGCGCTACTGCCCCATCTGCGATGCGCACGAAGTGATCGGCAAGCGGGTCGCCGTGATTGGCAACAGCGCGCGCAGCGCAGCCGAGATGAATTTCTTGAACACGTACTCGAAGGACGTCAGCATCGTCGCTGCAAATGAGGAAGCCGCCGGCATCCTCACTGGCGCGGGCTGCGCACCCCTGGGCGTCGCTTCGCAGATCGCGCCGGAGAAGAACGGCCTCGCCATCACACTGGCGGATGGCCGCTCCGATCACTTCGACACAATGTATTCATGCCTCGGCGTGCGTCCGCAGACGGCGCTCGCCGAGCAACTCGGCGCGCAGCTGGCTCAGGAACAGACGATCGAGACCGACAAGCATCAGCGCACCAGCGTCGAAGGCGTCTTCGCCGCCGGCGATGTGGTGCACGCGCTCGATCAGATCGCTGTCGCCTTCGGCCATGCCGCGATCGCTGCGACGACGATGCACAATCTCCTGCGGGGCCGGGCGTCATAAACCGGTTATTCATACTAAAGCCCACGTTACATTAAGGCGCGCCTGCGAAACCTCTATCGGGGAGGAGAGCAATGCTGGCTCGGCAGTTGAGGCGCGCGGCCGCCCGCGGACGGGCGGCGATGCGCAGGGTGCGCGCGGTTGTGGACTGCATGTCCCTGCGCGACCGGGTGTTCGTTCTGTGCTGGGCCTCGATCGGCGTCGCTTGCGCCGTGGCTGGCGCGCTGACCCTTCTTTCGCAGGGGGCCGAACTCGATCAGCGCCGCATCCGCGAACTCGGCTGGGCCCACGACACCGCCAGCACCTTGGAAAAGGACTTCACCTCGCTCACGCGCGACATGTACCGCATGGCTGCCAATCCTAGCGTCGAAAACATGGAAGCTGCACGCGGCAATCTTGAGGATTTCAGGGAGACCTTCAGGGCGTCCGCGCCGCTCCTACAGCAGCCGCAGTATCGCGACGTGCAACGTTTAATCGCATCAGGGATCGTCGACTTCGAATTTCTGCTGACCGAGAACGAGGCCAATGTGGTCGAGCGCTCGCGCGACAGCGTCATCGACTACGCCAATCGCATCTCCGCTTTGGACGACCGCATCGACACAGCGATAGAGCGCGTTCGCAACATTACGGCGGCTGATCAAGCGGCGCTGTTCGCCAGGCTGGACCGCGAGCGCCATCGCGGTCTCCTTACCACTCTGTTGGCCATCGCCGCGGCGGCAATGCTGATGCTCACGCTCTCGACGATGGTCGGCGGCAGCATCCAGAGGTCCGTCGCAGTGGTGCGCAGGGCGCTTGCGGCTCTGGCTGACGGCAAGCGCGCCGTGGACGCGCCCGGCGAACGCCGCACCGATGGGTTTGGCGATCTCGGCCGCGCAGTGCGCGCGTTCCGCGAGGCCCTAATCGAGGGCGACCGGCTGCGCGCCGATGCGGTGC
>DASPMA010000353.1:0-15873 GCA_035627335.1 Binatia bacterium | reverse complement strand
GGGGGAGCGGGCGGGCAGGGGACGACATATGATGTTCATATTGCGCTGGCCGGCAATTCTGGCGCTTTTCGCATTGACGCTGCTCAGCTTTTTGGGCGCGGCGGCTGCCGCCGGCGCACTCACCGGCTTCGATGCGGGCGTCGCCCAGGTGCAGGAGGCGCAGGCTTCGGCGGCGGCCGCCGGGGCGGGCCAATCCACCTGGATCGATGTCGGCCTTTGGGCAGGCGCGGGGCTCTTCTTCCTGATCGCGGCGGTGCGGCTCATCCGCAAGACGCAGGGCTTCTGGACCTGGCTCATCGGCTTTGCGCTCTATGGCGGGCGCTGGGCGATGGCGCAGGAAGGCGCGCTGCTTGACACGGTGAAGGGCATCAACCCGCAGGCGTACCTCACGCCGCAAACGATCCTCGCCGATCTGGCGACGCCGGAAGCGCAGGTGGGCTTGCTTGGCCTCGTCCTTATCGTTGGCTTGCTCATCTTCGTGATCGACGCCGGAGACCGCTCCTATTGGGACAAGCAAGGCGCGTAAGCCGCGCCAACAAGTTCGCAGAGCAGAGCATCCGGAACGCTGATTGATCCGAGGCGCCGCGGCGCCTAGGTTCGCGTCACATCGTATCCTCGGTCCGGAGCCATCATGTCGTACGATCTCGTTATCATCGGGGGCGGCCCCGGCGGCTACAATTGCGCGATCCGCGCAGGCCAGCTTGGCCTCAAGACCGCGATTGTCGAAAGCCGCGGCAAGCTCGGCGGCACATGCTTGAATGTGGGCTGCATTCCTTCGAAAGCGCTGCTGCACGCCAGCGAGTATTTCGAAGCGGCGACGAAGACGTTCCCGTCCATGGGCGTGAAGGTGACGGGGCTTTCTCTCGATCTGCCGCAAATGCTGAAGCAGAAGGAGGATGCCGTCGACGGCCTGACCAAGGGCGTCGAGTTCCTGATGCGCAAGAACAAGGTCGATTACATCAAAGGCTTCGGCCGCATCGCCGGCAAGGGCAAAGTCGAAGTGACCGGGGCCGACGGCGCCAAGCAGACGCTCGAAGCCACGAACATCGTCATCGCCACAGGCAGCGAACCGACGCCGCTTCCCAGCATTGATTTTGATGAAGAGCGCATTGTCAGCTCCACCGGCGCGCTGTCGCTCGGGCAAGTGCCTGGCAAGCTCATTGTTGTTGGCGCCGGCGTGATCGGCCTCGAACTCGGCAGCGTGTGGCGCCGGCTCGGCAGCGAAGTCACCGTCGTCGAATTTCTCGACAAGATCACGCCGACCGTCGACGCGGAGATCTCCACCGCTTTTCAGCGCACGCTGAAAAAGCAGGGCATCAAGTTCGAACTCGGCCACAAGGTCGTGGGCGTCGAGAAACTCAAGACTAGCCTTCAAGTCACCATCGAGCCGAGCAAGGGCGGCCAGGCGCGCACGCTTGAGGCCGACGTCGTGCTCGTTGCGATCGGCCGCCGTCCCTTCACGCAAGGCCTCGGGCTTGAGACTGTCGGCATCAAAACCGATCAGCGCGGCTTCATTCCGAACGATCACCTGAAGACGAGCGCTGAAGGCGTGTACGTCATTGGCGATTGCACGACCGGCCTCATGCTCGCGCACAAGGCGGAAGAAGAGGGCATCGCGGCGGCGCAGATGATTGCGGGCCAGTGGGGCCACGTGAATTACGACGTGATTCCGAACGTCATCTACACCGATCCGGAAGTCGCGACGGTCGGCAAGACGGAAGAAGAACTGAAGGCCGCGGGCGTCGGCTACAAGGTCGGCAAATTCCCGTTCATGGCCAATTCGCGCGCGCGCACCAATCATGAAACGGAAGGCTTGGTGAAGGTGCTGGAGGACGCCGCGACCAAGAAGGTCGTCGGCGTGCACATGGTCGGCTCCGGCGTCGGCGAGATGATCGGGGAGGTGTGCGTTGCGATGGAGTTCGGCGCGTCGGCCGAAGACATCGCCCGCACCTGCCACGCACACCCGACCATGAGCGAAGCCATCCGCGAAGCCGCCAAGGGCGTGGACGGCTGGACCATGCAGGCGTGACGGACGCACTTTCCGTTCGCGCGCTGACCAAGAAGTTCGGCGCCAAAACGGCGGTCGACGCGCTCGATCTCGATGTGCGTGCGGGCGAACTCTACGCGCTGCTTGGGCCGAACGGTGCGGGCAAGACGACGACGTTGCGTATGGTCACCGGCCTGCTGCGGCCGGACTCCGGCTCCATCCATGTCTTCGGCGCCGATGCGATCGCCGATCCGATCGCATCCAAGCGCCTCCTGGCGTGGCTGCCGGACGAGCCGGCGCTCTACGACAAGCTGACGGCGTGGGAGTATCTTGAATTCATCGCCGGTCTTTGGGGCATCGAATCGAAGGCGGCGGCGCCGCGCGCCGAAGAACTGCTGAAATTCCTCGGCCTTTGGGACAATCGCGACGAACGCACCGAAGGTTTCTCGCGCGGCATGAAGCAGAAGACGGCGCTCGCCGGCGCGCTCATCCATGATCCGAAGCTCTTGATGCTGGACGAGCCGCTGACCGGGCTCGACGCCGCGGTGGCGCGCCAGGTGAAGGACCTTCTGCAGCAACGCACGCGCAGCGGCGGCACGGTAATCCTCACCACGCACATTCTCGATGTGGCCGAGCGGCTCGCCAATCGCATCGGCATCATCCAGCACGGCAAGTTGCTCGCCGAAGGAACGCTCGACGAATTGCGCGGCAGGGCTGGCGGCGCGGGCGCTACGCTGGAGGATGTGTATCTGCGGCTTGTCGGCGCGGCGGAGGCCACGGCCTGATGTTCGGCCCCGGGGGCGTGCTCTTTCTGCTGAGCCACGAAATGCTTCTGACGTGGCGCAACTTCCGCGCCACCGGCAAAGGCCGCAATGTCCGGCGGCTGTTTTTCTATTCGGCCATGGCGTTGCTCCTCGGCTTCGGCGGCTACTGGGCGGCGCGAATTCTCTCCGAGTTTCAGCCGTCGCCGACGCCGTTCGTAATCGGCGTGATCGGGGCGGTGTTCGCAGTGCTCTTCTCGCTGATGCTGGCGCAGGCGCTGATGCTGATCACCGAGTCGCTCTATCAGCGCGGCGATCTGGATTTGTTGCTGGCCTCGCCTGTGCCGGTGTGGCGTGTGCTGATCGTGCGCATGACGGCGATCGCGATCAATGTGGGGCTGTTCTATCTCATCCTCACGACGGCCGTGCTGGTGTGGCTGCCCACGTTCGGCGGCTGGGTCTGGCTCAGTTTTGCGCCGAGCATTTTGCTGCTGACTCTGTTTGCGACGGCAGTGGGCCTTATCCTGGCGCGTCTGCTGTTCTGGCTCATCGGACCCAAGAACACCCGCATGGTCGCGCAGATTCTGGCGAGCCTGATTGGCGCGGCATTTTTCGTCTCCTCGCAAATCCCGCGTTTGTTCGAAGACGAAAGCCGCTCGCAAGCGCTGCAAGGCGTGTTCACGAGCTTGGTCGCGTTCTTCGGCGATCCGTCCAATCCCCTGTCGATGCCGGCGCACGCTGCCTTCGGCATCGGTTTGAGCGCGGCGCTCTGGCCGATTGTCGTGGTTGCACTCTATGCAGGCGCCATATGGTGGTACGCCTCGGGCTTTGCGGCGGATGCTGCGGCGATCTCTGGCCTCGGCACGCGCAAGCGGAGGGCGCCGCGTGCAGTTCGGGCCATGCGCGGCGGGACCATGCCGACGCTCGTTGGCAAGGAGTGGCGCTTGTTGCGCCGCGATCCGCTGCTTTTGTCGCAAATTTTGATGCAGCTCTTCTATCTGCTCCCGCTGTTTCTGGTCTTCGGCACGCGGCTTGGCGAAGATGGTTTTGACCGGTTCGCCGTCGCCGGTTTTTCTTCCGGCTTCGTCTTACTTGTCACGTCTCTCGCCGCCAGCCTCGCTTGGCTCACCGTTTCCGCGGAAGATGCGCCTGACCTTATCGCCAGCGCGCCTGTTTCGCGTGACCGCGTCGACTCGGCCAAAGCCATCGCCGCAGGAATTCCTGCCGCTGTGTTGTTGCTGCCGCCAGCGATTGGCGCTTCGATCGTTGTTGCGCCGATGACAGGTTTCTGGCTGTTGGTCGGCGGCAGCGCCGCGATCATCTCCACGTGCTTTATCGCGATCTGGCATCAGACGCCCGGCAACCGGAAAGACTTCCGGCGCCGCACGCGCGGCAGCTTGCTGCTCAATCTGGGCCGCGGCTTCGTTGCGTTCGGGTGGATTGCAGCGACAGCGGCCGCTGTTTCCGGCTGGGCCATCGCCTCGATTATCCCGGCGCTTATCTCGCTCGGGCTTCTGCTCGCGCTCCACGAAAGCCGTCCGCGCGATGTGAGCGCCGCGACGGCATAAGCGCGCGACCCCTAAGCTTCGTCGCGGAGCATGCGCTCTTCCAGCGTGGTGCGGTAGATGCGCAGCTTTTCTTCCTTATTGGCGCCGAGATCGTAGAGGAGGTCCCAGGAGTAGAGGCCGGTGTCGTGGCCGTCGTCGAAGACGACGCGAACGGCGTAGCGGCCGACGGGTTCGGCGCGGACGACGCCGACATTGGCTTTGCCTTTCACGGGCGGCGGGACCTCGGACCCATGGCCTTTGTTTTCGGCGGAGGGGCTTTCCACGCGCAGCAGTTCGAAAGGGATATCGAACTTGGCGCCGTCATCGAAGCTGATGTGCAGCTGCTTGGCTTCGCGGTCGAACACGAGATCGGTGGGCCAGGGGCGCGCGCTCATTCGTCGGGTCCCAGCTCGCGCGCCTCATCGATCAGCATGATCGGCACGCCGTCGCGCACGGGGTAGGCAAGGCGGGCCGCGTCGCTGACGAGTTCTTGGCGCTGTTTATCGTAGCGCAATGGCTTGCGCGTTTGTGGACACACCAAAACTTCCAGGAGTTTTGGATCGACCTCGATCATTGCAGCGGCCGCCGCTGATCGTCCGAGGCGACGTCCCATTCGAGCAACGCGATCAGCGCGCGGCAGCGATCGTCGAGCGTTTCCGCTTCCAAGAGCGCTTGCTTGGCGATGGCGTCGAACGGGCAGATTTGCGCGGCGACGTTGATGACGGTCTCGGTTGGCGCCTGCTCAACCGAATCCCAGTCCACCTGGAAGCCATGCAGGGCAGCATACGTCTTTAGCGATTTCATCAGTTCGCCGCGATCGATGCTGATGTCGGAGGAGGGCGCGAAGTCGGCGGCGAAGGCGTCGAAGGAAACGAGCGCCTGGCGATAGGGCGTGGCGGTCTTGATTTCGCGCTCGAAGGTGAAGCGCGCGATGCCGGTTAGGGTGACGAGATAACGGCCGTCATCGGTCTCCGAGAATGTCGTGATGCGGCCGACCGTGCCGACCTCGGCGAGATCGGGAACAATTTCCTGCTCTTGGCCGACGGCGGGCTGGATCATGCCGATGAGACGTTGCTCGCCGAGCGCATCGTCGATCATGTTGAGGTAGCGCGGCTCGAAGATATTGAGCGCGAGGACGCCGCGCGGATAGAGCACAGCGCCTTCCAGCGGGAAGAGCGCAATGGTTTGCGGCAGATCCGCCGGCTTGCGATAGCCGAACGCGCTCACGAGAACAGAATCGCCGAGAGTTTTCGGCGGCCTTGTTTGGCGACCTCGGACGCGGGGCCTGCGGCTTCAAAGATTTTCAAAAGCTGCGCGCGCGCCGCGCCTTCGTTCCAATCGCGGTTGCGTTCGATGATGGCCAGCAGCTGCTCGCTCGCGCCTTCAAAGTCGCCGCGTGCGGAGAGGGCTTCGGCGAGATCGTAACGCGCTTGGAAATCGTTTGGATTTGCCGCGACCTTGGCGCCAAGCTCGCCATTGTCGCGGGCGCCGCCCGCGTTGGCGGCGAAGTCGAGCGCGGTGCGGACCCCAGCGATGTCGGGGTCGTTGGCTTTTTCCGGCGGCGCCATGCCGAGGATTTCGCGCGCCTGTTCGGGATCGCCCGCGTTGAGCGCGATGCGCGCCATGCCGGCAAGCGCTTTGGTGTTGGCCTGATCAAGCTGCAGCACGGACGTGTAGGCCTGCGCTGCGCCGCCAATGTCGCCGAGCTTTAGCGATTCCGCGGCTTGCTCCAGCAGTGGCTCGATCTCGGCCGTCATGTCGGCGCCGGCGAGGCGCTCGACAAAGAGCTTGATCTGGCTCTCGGGGATCGCGCCCATGAAGCCGTCGACGGGGCGGCCTTGATCGAAGGCGTACACCGCGGGGATCGAACGCACGCCGAGTTGCCCGGCGACGCCCGGATGTTCGTCGATATTGATCTTCACCAGGCGCACTTTGCCGCCGACGCCGCGCACGGCTTTTTCAAGCGGTGGGCCAAGCGTGCGGCATGGGCCGCACCAAGGCGCCCAAAAATCCACGATCACGGGCTGACCGCGCGAGGCTTCGATAACGTCGGACATGAAGCCCTGATCGGAGCCGTCCTTCACCACATCGGAATCTGGCGCTGCGGCGCCGTCGAGAATGGTCATGAGGTCCTCTTTGTCAGGGCTGAAGATGGGCCGGGGAGGCGCCGGGTTCAATCAGGCGCGGAACCCCTGCGACGTCGAAGGCGAGCCGGATCGGCTCATGGCCCGTGGCGCGCACGAATTTGATCATGTCGGTGGGGCTAATGGCGGTCGTGGCGTCATTGCGCAGGGGATGGAAGTTCACCGGGTTGTGCGCGAACAAGCCCTCGTCGAGCACGACTGTAACTTGGCGCTCGGCATCATTGATCAGGCCGAACAGCGTCACCGAGCCCGGCGTGACGCCGAGGTGCTGCAATAGGAGATCGGCGTTGCCGAAGCTGAAGCGGCCGCTGCCGATCAGCTTGGACACCGCGTTGAGGTCTATCACCGTGTCGCTGAGCGCGCTCAGCAGGAAAAGCCGTCCCTTCTTGTCCTTGAGGAAGAGGTTCTTGGTATGCCCGCCGGGCAGAGCAGCCTTGAGATCGCGGCTCTCCTCGACCGTGAACACGGCGCGGTGCTGATGGGTGACATGCACGATACCGAGGCTGTCGAAAGTGGCGAAAAGCTGCTGTGGGGTCGCGGGCGGCATTTGCTCCCCTTGGCGCAGCGGCGGTGCCTCGTCTAGGGAGGGGCGATGAAACTCACCTGTTATCAAGTCGATCCCCAGCCGGCCGAGCTTGTCCCGGGCACGCCGGACCGGGACTGGATGGACAAGTTTTCCGATCGCCACCCATATCGCTGCCTGCCGCTGGTGGTCGCGAACACGACCGGTTGGGCGCTGCTCTCGCCGGTGTCGTTCACCGCGACATGGAATGGCGGCCCGCGCATCGAGGATATCCGCCTCGATCCCGACGACGACACGCCGCGCGGTTTGCTCAATCGCTGGGCCGTCTCGCATTTTTCCGGCGGCGTGCTCACGTTTCACACCGGCTATCTCTTCCGCACCGAACCGGGCTGGGATTTGTGGGTGGGGGGGCCGCCCAATCATGTGAAAGATGGCATTCAGCCGCTGACGGGCGTCGTCGAAACCTACTGGCTGCCGTTTCCGTTCACGATGAACTGGCGCTTCACGCGCCCGGGCATGATCTCGTTCCGAAAGGGCGAGCCGTTTTGTTTCATCATGCCGTTGCCGCATGAAAAGATGGACGAGATCGAGCCGATCGTGAAATCGATCCATGACGATCCTGACCTCAAGCGCGAGTACGATGCCTGGGGCGCCAGCCGCACCAATTTCCTCAACAAGCTTTCGGACAAGGAAAGCGAAGCGGTGAAGCACGGCTGGCAGCGCGACTATTTCCGCGGCCGCACGCCGGAGGGTCATCTGGCGCCGGACAGCCACGTCAATCGCCGCCGCCTGAAGCCGCCGCGCAAGGCCGAGCCCGGCGAGTGAACACTAGCCGGCGCCGCCGCGCCGGCGGCACTGGCCCAGTCGATGAGGACGTAGACGCGCGGGCCTCGCGCCGGTGCCTCGCGAGCCCGGGCGCTGGGCTGGCGCTGGATTATGCGCCCTTAGGCAGCCGCCCCTTGCGGGAAGGGGGCGGCTCTGCGATATGAGCGCCCCTCAGGCGCGGGACTTGCTTTGCGCCACCCACGGATGCGGGCGTAGCTCAGGGGTAGAGCACAACCTTGCCAAGGTTGGGGTCGTGAGTTCGAATCTCATCGCCCGCTCCAGGTTTTAGCGATCTCACCGGCCGGCGCCGGCGTGTTCAAGCGCCTCGACTATGAGCGCGTCCGCCCTCGCGACTGCGTCGCGGCCGCCATCGCTGCGCAACAGGTCGTCGACACGCACAAGTGTCGCGGCGCACCGGTTCCAGCCCAGGCGAGAGCACTCGGCGATCGCCGCCTTCGCCATTTCCAGCGCATGCCGGCGGTCCTCGGCGCTTGGGCCAGCGACACGCACGCGCAAGCGGCGGAGCAAGGCGCCGACCGGCGGCGGGTCGCCGGATTCATCGACGCGGCGGCGGTCGTTCCAGCGCTTGGCTGGCTTTCGGCGCCTGTCGGGGCCGAAATAGCTTGTGTTGTCGACCCAGCGACTCGGCATGCTTCCAGTGTTGCGCGCAGCGCGGCTAACGACGCGTTTACGATACTGTATGGGGCGCCGACGACTTTGTACGGTCGCTACCGCTTGCGGATGAGGCCCTCTTGCGCCGCGGATGCAACGAGCACGCCGTCTTCGCGAAAGATCGAGCCACGATTGAAGCCGCGCGCGCCGGAGGCCGACGGGCTGTCCTGCACGTAGAGATGCCAGTGCGAGAAGTTGGTGGGCCGATGGAACCAAATGATATGGTCTAGGCTCGCGGTCTGCACGCCTGAGTGCCACGAAACGCCGTGCGGACGCATCGCCGTGCCGAGCAGCGAATAGTCCGATGCGTAAGCGAGCAGCGCCTGATTGAGCGCGATGTCCTCGCCCATGTCCTTGCGCGCACGCAGCCAGACCATTTGATGCGGCGGCTTCGCGACGGGCGCGGTGACGTCGACGGGATCAATGCCGCGCATCTCGATCGGCGATTGGTTGATCCAGCGCGTGGCCTCCGGCGGTTGGCGCGCGATCATGGCTTCAACGTCCTTCAGCGCATCGACGGGCGATGCGCTGTCGGGCATGTCGCCTTGGTGCTCGTAGCCTTTCTCCGGCACTTGAAACGAGCAGGCCATGTTGAAGATCTGCTCGCCTTTCTGGATGGCGAGCACGCGGCGTGTGGTGAAGCTGTGGCCGTCGCGCGAGCGCTCCACCTGGTAGAGCACCGGACGCGTCGGATCGCCTGGCCGGATGAAATAGCTTTGCAGCGAATGGCAAACGCGAGCGTCGACGGTTTTGTATGCGGCGATCAGCGCCTGCGCGACGACTTGGCCGCCGAAGATGCGCTGGCGCTCCTCGGGCGGAGATGTTCCGCGGAACAGATTCTCCTCGATCGGTTCGAGGGTCAGCGTTTGGATGAGGGTGTCCATCGGGGACATGGGGCGCGCCTGCTTCGGGAGGGAAGTTGGGCTTATGGCGCGGCGCCGCTTTGCACAAGCGACAAGCCAGCAGGGCTGTCCCTACGGAATCAAATTGCCGACCGCGTCACACCAGGGCTCGCGCCGTCCGCGCCAGGGCCGGGCGAGACCATCGGCGATCAGCCTCTCGCCGAGATCGCGGCCGTCAATCAGCACGAAGGCGATCGTTCGCCCATATCGATCAGTACGGCCGGTGGAGCGAAGTTCGACGTCGCCGGAAGAGACGAGTGCGCGCGCTTGTTGCGTTGCGCGATTGCCGAGATCGCGTTCGGCCTGGCAGCGGGCGCGCGGGCCGGTCTCTGGTGTATCTATATTTTCGATTCGGTAGATGATGTCGGCGCTCCTGTCTTCCAGTGTGTCGCCGTCGATGACGCGAAAGCGCGGCGTGCCGATGCTGGAGCGCGTGCTTTCCGATTTGGCGTCTGTGCTGGGTTCGCCGCGTGCGACCGGAGGCAACGGCATGGTCGCGAGGCCGATGCCGAGCGCGAGCACGAAGACGATCGCCGCGAGGCGGAATTCGCGTGTGAGTCTCATGCACTGAGCAAGCGCGCGGCGCGTTACTGAATGGTGAAGATCAGGCGCTCTGGGCGGCGGCCTCTTCGTCCGGCTCGCGGCCGAGCAGACGCTGTTCGAGCAGGGCGACGGTATCGACGACCTGCTCCAGCGTCCGGACGCTGCGAAGCTCGACGCCTAGCACGCGTTCTTCGATGCGCGAGCGCAGCGTTTCGAACTCGCTCGTCAGATCGCTTTGATCAACGACAGGCGTGGGTGCGTTCTCCAGCGCCTCGAGGCGGCGGTCATTGTCGGACACGAAACGGGCTATGTCGGCGCGCAAAGCTTCCAAGGCATTGCCCTGGCGCAGTTCAAACGCCGTCATCCGCTCCTGCAGCGTTTGCAGCGCGGCGGCGGTTGTGCTGGCGTCGGTGTTCGACAACACCTGCAAGCGCAAGTCAGCCAGGCCAACTTCGACCTGGTGCGTGCGCTCGTCGGACTTTTGCGCAGTCTCCACGCTCTGTGCGGCGACCCGGTTCAGCATGCGCGCGACGCCTTGCAGGCCTTCGTTCAAATCGCCTGCTTTAGCTTCGTAAAGCTCGAGGCCGCGTTGCAGCGCCGTTAGGCGATCCGAGAGGGCGGTGTCTGCGTAGAGAATGTCGAGCCGTTCGACGAGCGAGGCGACATCGGCGCGGACGATCGCGAGCGCTTGTTCGGTTTCCGCCTTGGCGGCGGCATGTTCAAGCTGCGCGATACGGCGCTCCAGCTCGGGATCGCCTTCTCCGCTTGCGGATTCGAGCTGATCGAAGCGCGCATTGATATTGATGCTGGCGCCTTCCAGGCGCGTCACCGCAGTGTCGAGCAGCGTCAGCCGCGCGAGCGCGCCTGTGTGCTCTTCACGGAGGAGGTGGACTTCGTTGACCGCGCGATTACGCACTTCGGCTAAATCGCCGCGGACCTCTTCCAGCGCGACATTGATTGACTGCGCGACCGCGGCGTCACCGGCGCCGATGTCACGGCGGAGCTTCTCCAGCGCCGCAAAAGTCGATGTTTCGATGCGATCGAATTCGGCGCTCATTCTTTGATGTAAATGCTGGGTCTGCTGCTCGCCGCGGGCAACGCGCGCGGTGATCGCGTCGAAGCGCTGGTCCCAATCCGCGCCCGCTTGCTGCAAAGCGCCGCGCACTTCATTCTCAACGGTGCCTCGCACCTCGGCGATGCTGTTTATGGTGTTGCCGACGGCGACATCGACCAGTTTGAGCCGCGCCAAGTGCGTGACCTGCTCTTCGCGCAGTTCGCCGACTTGGGCCGCGAGATCAGAACGCGCCGCTTCCAGCGCGGCATAGTGTTCCTCGGAGGCGCGCGCGAGGTCCGCCGCAAGAGCGGCATCCGCGGCGCGCAGCACTTGCGCGGTCTCTTCCAGCGCCACCTGCGCGCCGTCCTCGGCATCCGTCATCTGCGCGCGCAGCTGCTCTGCGGTGCGCGAGACGAAGCGTTCGTTGTCGGTGACGCGTGAGGCGAGGCTGGCCATGCGGTCGGCGGCGTCGGCGAACGCCGCGTGCATGCGGCCGCGCGTGTCTTCAGCGCTCTCCTCGAGCCGGTGCTCAAGGGACACGCGCAGGCCCCTGAGTTCACTGACCAGATGCGCGACCGCCGCGTCCGCCTGGTCCGCGGCCGCGTCAGCGGCCTCGCGGAGTTCGGCAAGGCTGACATTGAGCCGATCGGCCGTGTCGTGGGTGAAGGCGGCGAAGTCTTCGGCGACCGCATGCTTCAACGCTTCGTGGGCGTCGGCGAGGATTGAGGCAGAGCGCTCGGCGCCGTCGATCCGCCGTTGCTGTGTGGAGAGATTGTCCTCCACGACGGCCAGGTGGATTTGCAGACCTGCGACGACGTTGTTCACTTCCTGCTGGGTATGACCCAGCGCGTGGGCCGTATCGGCGGCAAGCGCTTCGACCTCGCCGACCCGGGAGGTAACGTCGACGATGGAGGTGTCGAGGCCATGGATGGCGCCGTCGAGGCTGCCGATGGCCGTGCTCAGCCGGCGCTCAAGCGCCTTCAGGCGCTGGCGCACGGCAAAACCTTCGGGAAATTCCGGCGCAGGCGCAAAGATTGCCGCCTCTTCGCTGCCGGAGTGGGTCTCATCTGCCTCGGAGCTGGCGGCAAGCTGATCGAAAACAGCGCGGCGCACGACCAGATCGGTCAGATAATCGGCGATGTTGACGCCCAGACGCGCGGCGTCTTCCTCCGCCTTTTGGCGGGCATCGGGGTCGATCCCCCTCAGCACCCAGGAATTGTCGCTCATCGCCGGCCTCGCGCTGCCCCGATCCTTCCTGAGGCATCGTGCTTAAGGCCACGTAAAATCGAGATTTTTGCCTTTGCTTAAGAAAGCAGCCGGCGCTTGTGCTCGTTCCTTTCACGCGCGCTGCGGATGCGGTGGTAGAGAAATTTCCACCGCTCGCTAGCGATCATGGCCGGTGAAATAGAGCGCGCGTCACGAGCAGCACCGGCAATCCGGCGTCGTCGCGATTGGCGATCACGACCGCGAAGTAACCGTTTGCATAGAACTCGATCGCTGCATCGGCGCCAGGCAAGGATCCGCCATGGCCCCACACGTCAGAGTCGGTCCGAAGCATCACGCCGAAGCCGTAGGCGGGCGCATTCAGTTCGGGCCTCGGCGCACGCATCAGCGCGACCAAGTCCGCTGAGATCAGTCGGTTGCCGATGAGCGCGCTGCCGAAGCGGAAAAGATCTTCGGCGGTGGAGTAGAGGCCGCCCATCGCCCCGCCGGGAATGGACTGCAAATACGGGTTAGGCTGCAGCGTCGCCGTTTCGGGGATCGCATCCGTTGGGTGCAGGCGACGCGAATAACCCGGCACAACGTTTTCGCGATCCGCAGCGTCAAACACGCCGGTTGCGGTCATTCCGGTTGGCGCCATCACCGTTTCCTGGAGATAGTCAATGTAGGCCATGCCGGTTCGCGCCTGAATGACTTCGCCCAGAATCCGAAAGCCGAGATTGCTGTACAGAAAGCGCTGACCGGGCTCGAATTCGAGCACGCTTCGGTCCTGCGAGAAGCCCGACGTGTGCGATAGCAAGTGCTTGATCTGCACCGCCGCGAATCCAGGCGCGCTGGATGCGGCCGGCAATATCTCCGCCACGTAATCGTCCAACGAGAGGCGGTTGTCCTGGACAAGCCGCAGGATCGCAGTCGCGGTCATGATCTTGTTAAGGGACGCGAGATTGAAGCGTGAGGCGATCGTCAGCGGCGCGCCAGTTGTGATATCGGCGCCGAATGCGCGCTGAAATAAGATTTCATCATTGCGCCCGATCAACACAACGCCTGAGAAGGCGTCGCCGGCCGTAAGACGATCGATGTACGCGCGGAGGTAGTTTAAGCGGTCGGCGTCTCTGGTGAAGCTGGGGTGTGGGTCGAGCGGTCGAACGGAAAGGTTGATTTGCGCCACATCAATCTGCGCTGATTCATCAAGGCGCACCGCGACTTGGTTTGCTGCGCCCGTGAGTTCGCTGGCGAGTATTGTCACGGCGACATTTTCGCGAACATTGCAGAGTCGGAGCTGGCGGAGCGGACCTAGCGCGGCCAAATCGCTCAGCGCGAGCGCCGCATCCGCCGCGCCGGGTGCGATCGGCGCCCAGCGTTGCTGAATGGTTTCACGGATCGCCGCATAATTCCCGTCGATCGTTGCAGTGGCGAGAGCTTGGAGCGGCTCGAACGCCGCATTGGGGGTGGTGTTGCAAGCGGGCGGTGTCTGGGCCATCGCTGCCGGCGCCACAGAGCCGAAAGCCAGCGCAACGGACGCCGCCAGAATTTTGCCAAGCATAAGAAATCCCCCGTCGAGACGCCGTAAGGCGTATAGTACGAAATATACTATTCAAGGCGGAAGCAAGGCGACGCCGCCGGTTCTCACGGAGCTGGACGGGGCAATTATGAGCTCGCTGCTGCAAGAGGAGGGCGGGGCGACGGCCTATAAGGTGAAACGATCTTTCGTCGGCTCGCGGTCGGCGGTTTGGCGCGGCTCCGCCAGCGCGGTCTATCCTGCCATAAGGCGGCTGGTTCGCGACGGCCTGGTCCAAGAGCAGACCCTGGGCGACGCGCGCGGCGGCAGGCTGTGCTCAGTGACGGAGGCCGGACGGGCAGCCCTAATCGCTTGGCTGCTCGATGCCGAGCGGATGGTGGATCCCGGGCTCGATCCATTCCGCGTGAGAATCAAGCTGTTTTCAGAATTGCCAGACGACGATCGCCACAAGGCGCGCACCCGGATGCGGGCCTTGCTCACGGAGGCGGTTCAGCAGCTTGAACAACTGATCACTCAATCCGATGCGCTCGACGCCCGAATGTTCGGGTTTGCAATCAGGCAGAATCATCTGCGGCTGGCGTGGCTTGACGACGAGGAGAACGGCATGGTGCCGCTTACCCCCTCCGGTAAGAACTTGTTTTCTAAGCGAGATTGATGTTCGGCTGCGCCGTGAGTGGGCCAACGGTGTAAGATTGCCCGTGCTGACGGAAAGCGGCGCGGCGCCTTCGCGCCGCTTATTCCGTCCGTGTCCCGCGTCGATTGCAGCAAAAAGTGTAATTGCCAGTTTCCCACGCCACGGAACCGGCAAATCATGTCATGCTTTCACTCACGGGGCGGCCGACGCGCAGCAGCGCCGGAAGCTGCCTCTTGGGCGCCTGTTTTCTGATGGCGTTTTGCTGAGCGCCGAGCGCGGGGCTTCTTATGTAGAGTCCGGCGGGGCGCGACGGAGGACCGATGTCTGAAGAACTCTTTCGCAGCTTTGCTCGCTCGTATGAGCAGCGCCGCGAAGCGGAAATGTCTCTGCAGGACTTTCTAAGTCTGTGCCGCGACGACCCGATGGCCTACGCGACCGCGCATGAGCGTCTGCTCGCCGCGATCGGTGAGCCGCGCATGGTCGACACCTCGAAGGACGCGCGCCTCGGGCGCATCTTCATGAACCGAACCGTCCGTTTTTATCCGGCGTTCGCCGAGTTCTATGGCATGGAAGAGACGATCGAGCGGATCGTCGCCTTCTTTCGGCATGCCGCGCAGGGCTTGGAAGAGCGCAAGCAGATTCTCTACCTGCTTGGCCCGGTGGGGGGCGGCAAGTCCTCGCTCGCGGAGCGCCTGAAGGCGCTGATGGAAGAGCAGCCGATCTACGTGCTCAAGGCCGGCGACCAGATGAGCCCGGTGTTCGAGCACCCGCTGGGGCTGTTCGACCCCGAAGTGTGGGGCCAGAAGCTTGAAGACGAATACGGCATCCCGCAACGCCGGCTCAGCGGTCTGATGAGCCCCTGGTGCGTGAAGCGGCTTGATGAGTTCGGCGGCGACATCACGCGCTTCCGTGTCGCCAAGCTGATGCCGTCGCGTCTGCGCCAGATCGCGGTGGCGAAGACCGAGCCCGGAGACGACAACAACCAGGATGTGAGTTCGCTCGTCGGCAAGGTCGATATCCGCAAACTCGAAATGCACGCGCAGAACGATCCGGACGCGTACTCGTATTCGGGCGGCCTCAACCGCGCGAACCAGGGCATGCTTGAATTCGTCGAGATGTTCAAAGCCCCGATCAAAATGCTGCATCCGTTGCTGACGGCGACCCAGGAGCAGAATTATGTCGGCACCGAGAATATCGGCGCCATCCCCTATACGGGCATCATCATGGCGCACTCGAACGAGGCCGAGTGGCAGTCGTTCAAGAACAACAAGAACAACGAAGCGTTCATCGACCGCATCTTCGTAATTAAGGTGCCGTATTGCCTGCGCGTCGATGAAGAAAAGAAAATCTATGAAAAACTGATCCGCGGCTCCGAGCTGGCAGAAGCGCCGTGTGCGCCGGCGACGCTGGAAATGCTGGCGCGTTTCTCGGTGCTGTCGCGTCTGAAAGAACACGAGAACTCGAACGTGTTCGCGAAGATGCGCGTCTATAATGGCGAGAGCCTCAAGGAGGTCGATCCCAAGGCGCGCACGCTGCAGGAA
>DASPMA010000352.1:0-6504 GCA_035627335.1 Binatia bacterium | reverse complement strand
CTCGCAAGTGCCGGCCTGGCTTAGATCCACGCCGCATGACCGGTTCTCGTGCGCAGAATTCTCCGACGAATTCTGGACCTCGCGGTTTGCATCCCCAGCGAGCAGATTTTCAGTCACCCTTCGCCAAGGCTTCGGGTGACGCCACACCGACCGACGCTCTGACATTTCCAAGGTTCGGAGCTCTTCGAAATCCTCCCGTGTCAGAGCGAGAGCAGTGTAAGCGCGGTTGAACTCGGTCGGATTGATTTTCGCGATGTTGTTTGGATTCAACGCGATGGGCGCGGAATGTGTTGGATAGAGCGTGTGTCTATCCCCCTATTTCTCTCGCGGGGCCCGACGTTCCTCTCCCGCATTTGCGGGAGAGGTTAGGTGAGCGTGCGGCGCGGAGTTTTCCGAGACTGGCGCAACGCTCATCACCTTCCGCCGGCGCTCCACCCTCACCCTGCCCTCTCCCTCCCAAAGGAGGGAGAGGGTTCATCTGCGCTTCACTTCAACCTCCCCCAATCCTTCGGCACGATCGGCAGCGGGGGTGAGCCGCCGCGGGAGCGGCGGGGCCAGGGGCTTTGCGCGCACGAGCGCCGCAGCGACAGCGGGCGCGCGCGGCGATCTCGGGAAACAGCGCGTCGGCGCGCCAGCGTTTCAGCGCCTCGCGCGGGGCAAAGCGGGCACGTTGAGACACGCGCTGCAATGCAGGACGACGCCTGAGGCGCCTCGAGTGCAAAGTGCGGCGCATGGGAGCTCCGTGAGAAGCGGCCCCATGCGGGTGGGATTTGGGGTCGTGCACAGACTGGGCAGGTCCTAACGAACGGTCCTCCACCGCTTGACGCACGCTCCTCGATAGCCGCCTCATGTCGCGCATTCTCGGGGACGACACTTGAACGCCAACGACGCTCCTTCAAAAGCCCGCCCCCTCGCCCCCGCCTCCATCGCAGAATGGCCCACCGGCTGGCGCGTTGTGCTTGGCGCGGGCGTCGGCATGGGCACCGGCGTTTCGCTCTACATTTATGTCAGCTCCATCTTCATCGCGCCGGTCGGCGAAGCGTTTGGCTGGTCGCGCGGCGATCTCGCGCTTGGGGGCATGATCTCTTACGTGATGGGGGCGGCAGCGTTGCCGCTGATCGGGCGCTTTACGGACCGGTTCGGCTTTCGCCGCGTGGCGATCGTGTGCGCGCTCTCGCTGGCCTGCGTCTATGCGGCGACCGCGCTGATGCCGAACGCGTACTGGTATTATCTCATGCTGATGATCGTGGGCGGCGTGTTCGGCGGCGGCACGGCGTCGCTGGTATGGACGCGGCCGGTGATCGCGACATTCGAGCGCCAGCGCGGCCTGGCGCTGGGGTTCGCGACGGCGGGCACCTCGATCGCGGCGATGGGGGCGCCGCTCGTGCTGGCCGGCGTGATTGACGAAGGCGGCTGGCGCGCGGGCTTCTTTGCGCTGGCGGCGATCACAGGGCTGATCGGCATGCCGCTGGCGCTTTGGCTGATTGGGCGGGCGGGCGAGCGCGTGGCGGAGGCGGCGGTCGATGTGGACGCTGCAGCTGCGCCGGGCGTCCAAGCAGAAGTGCGGGCGGGGCGCACGCGGTCCCAGGAGCGCGACGTTTCGCTCGGCGAAGCAGTGCGCGGTGTGCGCTTCTGGCTGCTCGTGCTGGCGATCATGTGCATCAACATTCCGGGCTCGGGCGTGCTCGGCCAGCTCGCGCCGATGGTGGGCGATTTCGGCTTGAGCAGCGGCGAAGTTGCAACCGTGATGTCGACCTATGCGGCGGGGCTGCTGACGGGGCGCGTGCTGACGGGATTTGCGCTCGACCGCGTGCCTGCGTTTCTGGTGGGCGCGGTGACGACCTTGGTCCCGGCTGTCGGCATCGTCATGCTGATGACGCCGGAGCTTTCGTTCGCGCTGGCGGCGATCGCGGTCGGGCTGATCGGCATGCAGCAAGGCGCGGAAGCCGATCTGTTCGCCTACTTCATCAGCCGCAATTTCGGGCTGAAGCATTACGGCGCGATCTATGGCGTGGTGATGATGGCGGGCGCGCTGTCGACGGCTGCGGCGCTCGTGCTGTTCGGGGAAATGCATGACGTCACGGGGAGCTACGATCTGGCGCTGGTGATCGGGGCGGTGCTGTTTTGTGTGGGTGCGGTGGCGTTTGGGGCGATGGGGCGCTCGCGTCCACCTTCAGTCATCCCGGCTCTACGGCGCTGACGCGCCTTCGGCCGGGATGACGGTTGCGCTAACCGCCAGCTAAGTCTTCTTCGAGTTCGCGCTCCACGCGCAGCGCTGTGAGCTGGTTGCGCTGGCGGCGGAGCACTTGGAAGCGATAGCCGTGGAAGGCGAAACGCTGGCCGGGATCGGGGATGGCTTGGGCTTCGTGGATGACGAGGCCGGCGACTGTGACGGCTTCTTCGTCGGGCAGATTCCAGTTCATGACGCGGTTCAAATCGCGGATCGGCACGGCGCCGTCGACATTGACGCTGCCGTCGGGCTGGGGGCGCACGCCTTGAACGGCGATGTCGTGCTCGTCTTTGATGTCGCCGACGATCTCTTCGAGAATGTCCTCAAGCGTGACAAGGCCCATCAGCGCGCCGTATTCGTCGACCACGATGGCGAAATGCTCGCGCCGGCGCAGGAATTCGGCCAGCTGACTCTCCGCGCTCGTTGTCGTCACGGTGAACCAGGGCGTGCGCATGACGTCGCGCACGTTGAAGCCGTCACGGCCGTGCTCGGAAATGGCGCGCAAGAGATCGCGCGCGTGCAGGACGCCGACGATGTTGTCGGGATTTTCCTGGTAAAGCGGCACGCGCGTGTGCGGGCTCGACATGGCCTGCGCCAGGATTTCGCGCGGCGGCAGGTCGATATCGAGCGATTTGATGTTCTTGCGATGGATCATCACGTCGGCGACTTCGAGTTCGCCCAAATCGATGGCGCCGACGATGCGCTGACTCACATTCTGCTCGATACGGCCGTGCTCGGCGGAGACGACGACAAGATCTTCGATCTCTGTCTCGGTGAGCACATCATAGTGCGGGGCTTCCTTGACGCCGAGCATGCGCAGCACTGCGCGCGAGGCGTTGTTGAGCAGCCAATTCAGCGGCCAGAGCAGGATGTAAGACGCGTGCAGGGGGTAAGCGATCCAGAGCGAGACTGGCTCTGGGTTGCGGATGGCGAAGGTCTTGGGGACTTGTTCGCCGATGACGATGTGCAGGGACGAAAAAACCAGGAAGCCGATCAGGAACGCGATGAGGTGGATCGTCTCTTCGGGCATGCCGAGCGGCAGCAGAAGCGGCGTGACGATCGCCGAGACCGTGGGCTCGCCGACCCAGCCGAGGCCGAGCGAGGCCATGGTAATGCCGAGCTGACAGCAGGCGAGATAGGCCTCGATGTTTTTGAGGACCTTCTGCGTCAGCGCCGCGCCGAAGACCTTGTCCTCCGCCAAGGTATCGATGCGGAAGCCGCGCGCTTTCACCAGCGCGAACTCAGCGGCGACGTAGAAGCCGTTGAGCGCGAGCAGCAGGAAAGCGACGAACAAACTTAGGAGTGGACCGGTCATGCCGTTTCTTGTTGGAGCATCTCGCGCACAACGTCTAAGGGCGCATCGCGTTCGACGAAGGCGCGCCCAGGGGCGCGGGCGAGGATGAAGGTGATCTTGCCGGCTTCTGCCTTCTTGTCCGTGGCCATCAGGGCCATCAGCTTGTCGACATTATAGGGCGCGCCGGGAAGCTTGCGCAAATCGGTTACGAAACCGCAGGCGTTGAGGTGCGCGCCGACGCGGCGTGCGTCCGCTTCGGAACAAATGCCCAGATTGGCCGAGAGCTGGAATGCCAACGCCATGCCAGCGGCGACGGCCTCGCCGTGCAGGAGATCGCCGCCATAGCCGGCATGCGCTTCCAGCGCGTGGGCAAAGGTGTGGCCGAGATTCAAGAGCGCGCGGATGTCCTTCTCCTCGTTCTCGTCCTGCTCGACGACGCGCACCTTGAAGGTGATGGCGTGGGTCACGGCGTGCTGGAGCGCCGCCGGATCGGCGGCCAGCAGCGCCGCGGCGTTCCTTTCGCACCAGGTGAAGAAATTGGCGTCGTTGATGAGGCCGACCTTCACGATCTCGGCGTAGCCGGCGCAAAGTTCGCGCTTGGGCAACGTTTTCAGAACGTCGGCGTCGGCAAGGACGAGGCGCGGCTGATTGATGAGGCCGACGAGGTTCTTCCCCTCGGGGGTGTCGATCGCCGTCTTGCCGCCGACGCTTGAATCGACTTGGGCTAGCAGCGTGGTCGGGATCTGCACGAAATCGACGCCGCGCTTGACGATGCCGGCGGCAAAGCCGGCGAGATCGCCGATCACGCCGCCGCCGAAGGCGATGACAAGATCGCGGCGGTTGACGCCGGCTCTGAGCAGCTTGCCGAGAAGCTCCTGCAGGCCGTCATAGCTCTTTGTTTCTTCACCAGGCCGGAGCTTGACAAGCTTCACCAGCTCAAGCCCGCCGGCGGCGATGCCTGCTGCCAGCGCCGCCGCGTGGTGCTTGGCGACGTTCTTGTCAGTGACGACGAAGACGCGCTTGCTTGGCGCGAATGGGGTGATGAGCTCGCCGGCGCGCGCGAGCAAACCTGCGCCAACGTGGATATTGTACGAGCGCTCGCGGAGATTGATGTGGATGGTTTCGGTCATTGCCGGGAAAGATGCTCGCGCAGCGCCGCGAGGATGGCGACGACGGCGGTGTGGTGGGGCGTGTTGGCGGTGTCGATAGTGAGATCGGCTTCGGCGTAGATCGGGTAGCGCTCCTCCATCAGGCGCTGCATCACGGCTTGGGGATCCTCTTCCTTCAGCAGCGGGCGATGGTCGCGCTTGCTCACGCGCCGCATCAGCACGTCGAGCGGGGCGCGCAGCCATATGGTGATGGCCTGCTCTTTCATCAGCGCGCGCGTGTTGGTGTTGATGAAAGCGCCTCCCCCGGTCGCGAGCACGTGCACCGGCCCGGCGAGCAGACGCGCGATCACCTGACGTTCGCCGCGACGGAACTCGCACTCGCCGCGTTCGGCGAAGATGTCCTCGATGCTGCGGCCGGCGGCGGTGGTGATGGCTTCGTCGGCGTCGACGAACGGCAGCGCCAGCGCATGCGCCAGGCGGCGCCCCACTGTGGTTTTTCCAGCGCCCATCAGGCCGACCAGCGCTACTGTGCGGTGCGGGACGACGCCCTCCGCCAGCCGGCGCAGCTCGGCGGCGGCGTCCTGGCGCTCACCGAGATCGCTGCTTTCGGCGCGGTTCACGAATCACCTCAAAAAGCCCCACAGAGTTAACCGCAGGACAGACCTGGAAACTCGCCACATTTTGGGGGCAATCTCGCCCGCTCGCAACGGCAGGGGCCAACCAGGGGATGTACAGACGTAGACGACGCCGCAGCGGCTTTGCCCGACGCACGCCGCCCCAGGCGCGGTTTGCGCTGATTGGCGTGGGCGTGGTCGCGTTCATCGGGCTTTTCGTTTTCTTCATTCGCCAAGCCGATGTGCTGGCGCCGGAACCGCAGGAGATCCGCGTCGAGGTCTCGGACGCCTTCAAGGAATGACACGCATGGCTACCCGCACTCTGGCGATCGCGACGGCGTTCACCATGCTGACGCCGCTGGCGCTGGCGCAAAGCAATCTGCCCGCGCCGGTGGAGTCCTCGCAGCTGCGCGAACTCGACGGTTGGAGCGTCAGTGCGCTTTCGCGCGCGGATGGAGCGCTGACGCCGGACTTGTGGGCGCGGAGCGACCCGGCGTTCGTGTCGGCGGTGTTTGCGCGCCTGCCGGCGGTGTACGATTCACCGGCGATGCAGGCGTTGGCGCGCCGCGTGCTGTTCTCGGGCGGCGATGCGCCGCGTGGGGCGACGGTGGAGCATGTGCGCGGGCGCTTCGAGGCGCTCGGCAAGATGGGTGCGGCGGATGAACTGGCGACATTAGCCGCGGGCTCTGGGTCAACTCTGACCGATCCAGCGGTTGCAATGTTCGCCGCGCAAGCCGAACTCGCGCGCGGACGGCGCGCGGAAGCTTGCCAGCGTGGCCGCGGCGCCAATGCCGGCGAAACGCCGCCGCCCTTTCTATTGCGCTTGCGCGCGTATTGCGCGGCGGTGACGGGCGATCGTGCGGCGGCTGATCTCGCGCTGGAATTGGCGCGTGCGCAGAACGCGGCGGACAACTGGTACACGGGCGCGGTTGCGGCGGCGGCGGGCGCCCCGAGCGCGCGACCGCCGGCGGCGAATTACGACAACTCGCTTTCGGCGCAGCTTTCCGTGGCGGGGCGACTGCGGCCGGCGGCGAATGCGCTGAACAATTCCTCGACGCTGGCGCTGGTGGCGCTGGCGCGCAATGAAAACACGCCGCGGCCGCAGCGCGCGCAAGCGGCGGCGCTCGCGTTCCGGCGCGGCGCGATCGGCGCAGGCGAAGCGCGCACGATTTTACTGGCGACGCCGGCGGAAACGACGACGGGCGTGCCCGCCGCCGTGACGGCGCTGCGGCAGGTGCAGACGGCGCCGGGCTCAAT